>NZ_JACGWF010000018.1:0-55748 GCF_014077595.1 Colwellia sp. 6M3
ATATATATAAACTCATCTATCTATTTGTAGAATAGTACCTTAAACCTTTCTATATTCTATTATTAAACTACTTGCCCCCCTAAATTATGAAAGTCAGTATGAAAACTTTCAAAACGAAAGAAAAAAAACTTTCGTTTTGCCGAGTGATCGCATAAAATCGACTTCCAAACTCGGAACACCGAAACTAAACATTTAAAAATCGTCATAATTTTAGGAGCGAATTCGCAATGGCAGCTTTAGAAAACTCAATCGATTTATCTTCATACGGCATCAATAACGTTGCAGAGATAGTTTACAACCCTTCTTATGAGTTACTCTTTGCTGAGGAAACTAGATCCGACCTCACAGGTTGTGATAAAGGCACTGTTACCGAACTTGGCGCAGTTTCAGTAGACACTGGAATTTTTACCGGCCGCTCTCCAAAAGATAAATATATTGTTCGTGACGATACCACCCGTGATACGGTTTGGTGGTCAGATCAAGGTAAAAATGACAACAAACCAATGACACAAGAAACTTGGGCTAATCTTAAAGGTTTAGTAACTGAGCAATTGTCAGGTAAGCGCTTATTTGTTGTTGATACTTATTGTGGTGCAGATGAAGCTACCAGATTAAAAGTGCGCTTTATTACCGAAGTCGCTTGGCAAGCTCATTTTGTTAAAAACATGTTCATTCGCCCAACCGATGTAGAGTTGGAAACTTACGAACCAGATTTCATCGTAATGAATGGCGCAAAAGCAGTTAACTCTAACTGGCAAGAGCAAGGTTTAAATTCTGAAAATTTCGTGGCCTTTAACCTAACTGAACGTGTTCAGTTAATTGGTGGTACTTGGTATGGCGGCGAGATGAAAAAAGGTATGTTCTCAATGATGAACTACTTATTGCCACTAAAAGGCATTGCATCAATGCACTGTAGTGCAAACGTTGGCGAAGATGGCGATACCGCAGTTTTCTTTGGTCTTTCAGGTACTGGTAAAACAACCTTATCAACTGACCCTAAGCGCCAGCTTATTGGTGATGATGAACATGGCTGGGATGAAAACGGTGTATTTAACTTTGAAGGCGGTTGTTACGCAAAAACAATCAACTTAAGTAAAGAAAACGAACCTGATATCTATAACGCTATCCGTCGTGATGCATTGTTAGAAAACGTTACAGTTGATGAAAAAGGTCAAATAGATTTTGACGATAATTCAAAAACTGAAAACACTCGTGTTTCTTACCCAATTTACCATATTGATAATATCGTTAAACCTGTTTCTAGAGCTGGTCATGCAAAAAAAGTTATTTTCTTAACTGCTGATGCTTTTGGTGTATTACCACCTGTTGCTAAATTAACTCCAGCACAAACAGAATACTACTTCTTGTCAGGCTTCACCGCTAAACTTGCAGGTACTGAGCGTGGCATAACAGAACCAACACCAACATTCTCAAGTTGTTTTGGTGCTGCTTTTTTAAGTTTGCACCCTACACAGTATGCTGAAGTTTTACGTAACCGTATGCAAGCTGTTGGCGCTGAAGCTTACTTGGTTAATACCGGTTGGAATGGCACAGGTAAACGTATTTCAATAAAAGATACCCGTGCAATTATTGATGCTATTTTAGATGGTTCAATTGATGATGCTCAAACGCAAGTTTTACCTTTATTCAATTTAGACATTCCTACAAGCATTGAAGGCGTTGACGATAGTATTTTAGACCCTCGTAATACCTATGCAGAAGCAGAACAATGGCAAGGTAAAGCTGTTGACTTAGCCACTCGCTTTGTAAATAACTTTAATAAGTTTACTGATACAGATAATGGTAAGTCACTTGTTGCCGCTGGTCCAAAAGTATAACCAAACCTATTGCGCAATAGCGTAAACTAAAAAGCCGTCGAATATTCGACGGCTTTTTTATATCTTCAATATTGATATGATCACAGTATATATAAGCTATGATTTTTCCTAATTATTAGCCATGGCTAATGGGTAAGCAAACTTGTGCTTTTAAACCGCCTTCTTTTCGATTCGACAATTCAACTCGACCACTATGGGTGTCGACTATACGCTTGATAATAGCTAAACCTAAACCACTACCTTCACCACCTCGTGCTTCATCACCTTGAGTAAAGGGCTGAAACAATCGCTCAATATCAACGTCAGGGATACCCGGTCCTTCATCGCAAACACAAAAGCAAACTTCCTGTTTATCTTTGTCATAAGAAGTTGTCACTGTCACTTTACCGTTAGAATAACGTAAAGCATTTTGAATTAAGTTAGCTAAGGCACGCTTCATCGCAACGTAACGTAAAGGCACTTTAGGTAAAGATTCAGCATTAAAAATTATTTCACGATCTACTACGCTTTCTGACTGAACCACCTCGTCAATTAAAATGTTGATATCATCTAACTCAGCTTTGTCTTTGCTGTCATGACGAATATAATCAATAAACTGATCGATGATGTTATTCATGTCTTCAATATCGCCTTCAATGCCCTCTTTCAAAAATTCATCTTGTTGAGAAATCATTTCAGTGGCTAAGCGAATACGGGTTAATGGTGTTCGTAAATCATGCGATATACCAGCCATCAATAAATTTCGGTCGTCTTCAAGTTGTTTTATACCTTTCGACATACGGTTAAAAGCACGAGTTACCGCGACAATTTCAGTAGTGCCTCGTTCAGTTAGTGGCTCTGGAAAATCACCACGTCCAACATCAAGCGCAGCATGTTGTAAGGCACTGAGTGGGCGATTAAGTTGTCGAACAAAAACCCAGCCTCCAACGACACTTAAAATACCTAATATCATTAGCACAAAAATAAGCGGTGAAAAGTTTTCTTCTTCTAAGCCATTGATAGGTATTTTAACCCAATATTTAGGTGCTTGAGGCGGGCGTATCCAAAATAAATATTCATCTCCCTGGGAGATCCTAACTTCTGCTGGTCCCCCTAATAGATCAGACATTTCATTAGAACGAAAGGCATAATATACCGCATCTTGCAGACCTAGCTTCATTGCAGCGGCTTCACGATAAACACCGATACCAGTTTCTCGTTGAAACGCTTCTCCCATGGCAGGGCTTATCGCTTCATCCTCAATATCAATAAAAACCACCCGAACTTGCTTTGCTAATAGTTGGTTTACTTGTTGAGCATTCGGTTGAATGATATATATCGACATTGAGATGAACGACACAACTTGGTTAATTAATAACAAAACTCCAATTAAGAGTACTGTTTGACCAAAGGCACTGCGGGGTAATATTTTCATAAACCACTACTACGGTGAGAGTTTTTTCCATGCATTTTAAAGTCATACCACTGATGTTTTTGAACATTCGTTCTGGTGAAAATTATTTAAAGCAGCAAAACCTTACACAGTAAGGTTCATGGGTAAGCTGATAACGTGGGTATTTCAAAAATTAAGCAACAGATTTTCCTTCTGGCACAAATACATACCCTAAACCCCAAACGGTTTGTATATAACGAGGTTTTGCAGGATCTATTTCCAGCATACGTCGTAAGCGTGAAACTTGTACGTCGATACTACGCTCTAATGCAGAGTAGTCTCTACCACGAGCCAAGTTCATTAGTTTATCACGCGATAATGGCTCACGTGGATGGGTGATCAGCGCTTTTAACACCGCAAACTCACCACTAGTTAAAGGCATATTTACATCTCCCTTCACCATTTCTCGAGTAGCAAGATTGAGCTTATAATCTCCAAAAGAGATAACATTTTCTTCTTGAGAGGGTGCGCCTGGAGCTTCTTGCACTCTTCGACGTAGTACAGCTTTTATTCGCGCCAGTAATTCACGCGGATTAAAAGGTTTAGGCATATAATCATCAGCGCCAAGCTCTAAGCCAATAATACGGTCAACTTCATCGCCTTTCGCTGTTAGCATAACAATAGGAATATCATTGGAATTTTGGCGTAAGCGACGACATATTGATAACCCATCTTCGCCTGGTAACATTAAGTCGAGTACTAATACATGAAAATTTTCGCGCTCTAGTAGTCTATCCATTTGCTCTGAGTTTGCAGCACTACGCACAACAAAGCCTTGCTCAACTAAATACCTCTCCAGTAAAGCGCGCAAACGCATATCATCGTCTACTACCAAAACCTTCGGTGTTTCATGTCCCATAATATTCGTTCCACTTTTATTTTTAAACTTATGTTAACTATAAGTCATATTACTTCAAATATAAAAAACTGTGCAGTGCCAACCGGCTAGCATTTGTTACAAATTATGTTTCACATTGGTTTCGCTAATTGAATTACTTACTTTGGTTAATTATTGTGGGAGAATACGCGCATGAGAATTTGGAACCATTTTCACAAAGTCCCCCTGAGAGTTTTACGCATTAGTAAAAGGCGTAATATCATCCGACTAAAACGCAGTATGGTTAAAGTTAAAATAGCCTTAGCGCAAGAAAAAGTCGAAACAAGAGCAATGCTTAATATTTACAAACGCTACACAAAGCGTGATGCAAGTGCTGAAGAAATGCGTATTGCTAATCAACAATTTGTTGATATTTTAAAAGGTCTCGGCATTGGAATTTTCGCTATTTTACCCTTTGCCCCTATCACTATTCCGTTAATGATAAAAATTGGTCGCTTGGTTGGCGTTGAAATTTTGCCTAGTGCATTTGTCGATGACAAAAAACCACCTAAACTTTAACTTTAAACATTATTGTAAATAATTAATGGCTTGGTCAGTAACACACTGAGTAAAACTTTTTTTTCGCTCACTTCTTGATAGTTCGTTGATACTTTGCGTGACTAAGCGCATTTTTTGCTGCTTTTCCTCAGCAGGTAAGTTCGCCAATTGCTCATGAAAACACCCTTTCAAACCATAATTTAACGCGGTGTCTGATTTAGGTGACTCCCCAGCTAAACAGGTCATTAACTTTTCAGCTAAAGTGTTTTTATCCATTTGTGTAATTAACATTTTAATCGTTTGATTTTCATTTATTTGCTTTTGTTGCTGACAGCTAAATAGCATATCAGCCACTGCAACAACAGGAATAAGGGCTTCATGCTGAGCACCGAATCGTGCTTTTAACCATTGGTTTCTATCAAGTGTTTGGCTTTGTGTTGCATGCGAAGGTGCACTAAAAACGAGCAAAACGATGCTGAGTAGCAAGTAGTTAAAATCACTGTCTTTTTGACTAAATATTTTCTTGAACATATACAAACCCTAGCGTATTGAATGAATTAAATCTCTTAAAATGAACAGTAACTCAATGCGATAATCTTAGTGAATTTAGTCTCTGATGGTTAAACATAAACGGTCAAATTTTGTTAATACGCATTAACGTGGTTAAATAATGGCAAATAAAGCTTAACCATTGTTGATTATATCGTGATAAAAAAATTTAAAATATGCTGTTTTCTTATAACTGTCATGACTTTTTCAAGTCAGTTGTTGGCTACTGATAATGTTAACGCAAGTACTGCCACTAATACAATTGAGTTATTAGACCAGCACTTAAAAAACGAATTAGGTAACGTTGTGTACGTAGATTTTTGGGCCTCTTGGTGTATTCCATGCCGTAAGTCATTTCCGTGGATGAATAGCATAAAAGCGCAGTATCAGGCGCAAGGGTTAACCATCATCAGCATTAACTTGGATCATAGCCGAGCATTAGCCGATGAATTTCTAAAGGAATTACCAGCAAATTTCCCGGTTATTTATGATCCTAAAGGCTTAATAGCGAGAAAATATCAACTGAAAGGTATGCCCAGTAGCTTTATTGTTAACCGACAAGGGCAAATTGTCAGTGCACATGTCGGTTTTAATCAAATTAAGCAAGAAGCCTACGAAAGTGAGATCAAAACGCTTTTAAATGCGCAATAAAAGGCGTTATATAATCATAGCAAACTAAATTTTCTAACCTCAGCTATCTACTCCAATGCTCTAAACTCAATAGATGCTGTGAACCAAATTTATGATCTTTTAAAAACAAAAAGCGAGCTCAAGGCTCGCTTTTTTAATCGTTAATCATAAACTTAGAAGCTATATTTATAACCTAAAGTTACGCTACGTGGCTTACCGGCCATAATTGAACCATGTGCACGTGTTGCCATATATTCTTTATCAAGTAAGTTATCTACATTAAAAGTAATTTCTTGATTGTCTGCAATATTATAATGTGCAGCTAAGTCGACCACTGTTCGGCTCTTTATGGTTTCACTCGGTATGGTTGCACCTTGGCCAGCTGTTGTGCGCATTTCATCCATGTAACGTAATAAAATATCACTACGCCAATTTTCACCTAATAGACCAACACTAAATTGTAATTGGTTTGCTGGTACGTAAGGTAATTCATCACCAACAGCAACATTACCCCAAGTGTCTAAACCTGAGTCAAAGGCGTTTTGAAACTCTGTGTCGGTAAATGTATATGTTAAGTCGACAGGAATTGTGAATTCACCTGCGTTAAATTCATAACCTGCTTTAGCTTCTAGGCCTGAAACTTTAACTTCACCCGCATTGTATTGATTACCAATAAGCTCTTCGTCACAGCCTTGGCTTGCCGTACAGTTGCCATGCATGTTTTCGTAATCAGAATAGAAATATAAGGCTTCTGCACTTAACGCGCCTTGGTTAAAGCGCATGCCTAGTTCATAGTTAACACTTTCTTCATTTTCAGATTTATCGTTACCCGGTGCTGGTGGAGCGAAACCTTTTTGTACGCCACCAATAATAACTAAATCAGTATTTACACGGTAAGTAACAGCAAGTGACGGCAATAAAACATCAACATCGTTGCTAACATCTTTTGACAGTGGTTCATTTCTATCAATAACGCCTTTTGCCCAATCTTTACGCGATATGGTCATATCTTCGTAACGTAAGCCCGCATTTATAATGAAGTCACCTATCGTGTACTCATCATGAATAAATAATGCAATAGCTTTAGCTGAATCGATACGATTTGAGTCAGTACCTTGAATACCGGCATCAGTTAAGGTCATTTCATAATCAGTGTTATCTAAACTATAAGTATCAACCCACTGAAAGCGATCCATACTGTCTTCATGATAACGAGCACCAAATTTAACTTGATGTGCCCCAAAATCTGCATCTAAAACGGTTTGTATACCTTGAGATTCGTAAACACGGCTATTAGCTTTAACTTCAACACTGATCTCATCACTTCCGAATGTACCATTATCAAATGCAGACGCGTCATCAATGCCACCGTCACTTAAACTTTTATCATTAATCTTATTGGTTTTATACCAGTTGCGGCTGAATTCATTGTAGTAAGCTGAAGTACCTAAAACAAAGCGATCAGATAATTTAATGTGGTGATTTACTTGGAATTGTTTATGACTAGTATCCATGTTATCAAGTTGAGACGCTGAGTAGCGAGAGTATGGATTGGTTTTAAAATCACTCTCAGTTAAGCCCATATAAGTTTCATCAGAGTTTTCATCTGAATACTTTAATTTAAACTCTAACTCTTGGTAATATTTTGCATCGGCATCGCTATTAATAAGCACTTTCGCCATGATGTCATTTTTAACAAAGCCCGTGTCATCACCGGTATGATTTACATCTTTAAAACCATCAGCTTGATAGCGAAACACTTCGAACAATGACGATACATTTTTGCCAGCACCACCAACATAAGCATGGGCTTTAGCAAACCCGTCTTCGCCAGCACTTAAGTTTACTTGTCCTGCAAGGTCCTCGTTTGGAATACTACGAGAAATCATATTAACTACACCACCAGTTGTGCGTGGACCATACATAGCACTTGATGTACCTTTAAGCACTTCAATTTGCTGCATACGACCAGCAGTTGGGAAGTAGTAAGCAGATGGTGCTGAATAAGGCGCTGGAGCCGCCAATACGCCATCTTCCATAATAGTAATTTTTTCACTTCGGTTTTGACCAGTACCACGCATACCAATATTTGGTCGCAAACCGTAACCATCTTCTTCTAGTACATAAACGCCAGGGACTGACGTTAATGTCCGCATAATATCGGTAAAGTCGAATTTCTCTAATTCAGCTTGAGAAATCATGTGGGCACTGCCCGGTACATCATTTACCGCTTGGGCATTACCAAAAATAGCTAAATGCTCGATTTCATCAGCTGCTACAGCAGTATTCGCAATAGCACTAACAACAGATAAAGCAATCAAAGCAGGCTGAAAAAGAGGTGAAATTCGCATAAATAAACCTATAAAAGAGACAATTATTTTAATTGCCCGCATTTAATCACGAAACTAAATAGGAATCAATATCATTTGCATTATTTATTGTTATATTTTTTGATATATATAATTTCAATAAGTGCGGTAGTCGTTCTGTATTTTAAAGTCCCATAATATGGCGAATGGCTTCGTTTACCTGCGTTACATTAAACTTCTCTTCAACCATTGCGCGACTAGCATTCGCCATTCGCTGCCATAGTTGCGGGTTTTCTATAAACCAAATCATTCGCTTGGCCAATTCATCTACATTTCGAGTTGGCACTAACCAGCCATTTTCGCCATTAACTACCGTATCTCTGCAACCAACAGCATCGGTAGTCAATATGGGTCGTCCTATACTCATCGCTTCTAATACCGTTCTGGGTAAACCTTCATGATAAGAAGGTAATGTGTATATATGGCAGGCTTTTATATAAGGTTTAACGTTATCTGTTTCTCCTAAGTAATCTATATTTCCTTGGGCTTGCCACTGAGCGACTTCGCTAGCGCTGATTTTATCTGGCGAACTATCGTAAGGGCCTAACACTTGAAACTTAACGTTAGGGTAACTTTTTTTAACTATTTCAGCTGCGCCAGCAAATTCTCTTATGCCTTTATCACCTAACAAACGAGCAATCAGTAAAAAAGTAGTTTCTTGCTCAGGGAAAGGTTGCTGCTGATACGCCGTAATATCAACACCAGAGCCAAATACACGATGGCACTTTTTTTCATCCGCTAATTCTAATTCAACAAATAGCTGTCGATTATCTAGGTTTTGAAAAATAATACTTTTTGCATTCGCTAATGAGTATTTATATAAGCGTTTAACAATAACGTTAACGGCATTACGAGCAAAACCACCACTTTCAAAAGCGTAGCCAAGACCTGTGATCATAGCGTTAAAGTTTTTGAAGCCGATTAAACGAGCCGCAATCCCTCCCCAAATAATCGGTTTTATAGTATAAGCAAGCACGTGATCTGGCTGTAAAGTTTTTAAGGCTTTTTTAATCTCGAAGAGCGTTTTCAGGTCAGCAATCGGGTTTACGCCATTGCGCTCAACTGAATAAGGTTGAAAAGTAGCTCCAAGCGCTTTAATTTCGGCGATTACATCTATCGAAGCCTGTGCAGTCATCACCGTAACCTGATGCCCTGCGTTAACAAATTTACGGATCAAAGGTCCACGAAATCCGATAATTGAGTTGGGATACGCGCCAATAATTACTATTTTCAAAATACTACCTTAAGGGAGTTAAACGAATAAAAGTTTACGCCAGCTGGTATTAACGTTTTACCAAGGTCACCAGCTGAAACACTTTGCTTATGACCTTCTAAAGACAAAACGATTTAATTTTTGGCGTTCACTTGGGACTAAGCTAATAAAATAACTAAACACTGCATAAATAAAACCGGTCAACCCACAGGCGATAAACAGTCCAAACCAACTTGCTGATACATAATCTGAGACCAAGAATGCTGTCATTAAGGTCAGTAATATTGCGGGTATAGAATAGCGTAAAAACTCTCGATATAAATGCCACATGTTTAGCCCAATAACGCGGTATAAATAAACATTCACCATTAATAGCTCTCCTACAAATAGGGCAAATGCTGTTCCCATTGACGCACCAACCATACCTATTTTTTTCACCAATATAATCGAGATAATAATATTCGCCATTGCAGTTACCAGTAATAACAAACTGCGAATCTTATGTTTATTAAGCCCTTGTAATACCGCGTTAGTAGATGTTTGAGCTAGCACAAACATCAGCGGCACCATTGAAATTAATGCAACCCAATAGGCTTGTGAAAACTCAGCGCCAACAAATAATTGAATAAATAACTCACCAAAAGCAGCAAAAACTACAAAAACATAGCCTAGCACTATCATTTGATAGCGACCGATAATACAAAGTTGAGCCATTAGCACAGTTTTCGATACTTCTTGTTTAACCATTTGCACTATTTTTGGCGTAAATATATTAGAAATAGCGCTAGCAAAAGCAATAAAGCTGAAAAGCAATTGGCTTCCTATATTAAAGATACCCAAAGTTTTACTGTTCGTAAGCGTACCAATAATCAAGTTGTCTACGCGCCAATTAATTTGGTTAACAATGACATTAAGCGCAATAAAAGATGAATAAACAAATATCTCTTTCAAGGTGGCTTGGTCAGGTAGTTTTGCCTTAAATTCAATATCAATATTGCGTTTGATATACAAAAAACGAATGAGGCTATGGAGTAAGTTGGTTACAGTATCTACAACAACGATTGCCAACACACCAAAGCCGGCTTCTAAACAGCCAACAACAATTATACAGCGCGCAACAAATACCAATATTTCAGTGCTTTTTTGAAAACGAAAACGTTGATAGGTACTGATAATACCCGTCAGTGAATTACTCATTAAGGTAATCACGACATTAATTAACAACACTAAAAATGCCGACTGCAATAATTGAATTTCAGCTAACAACATTGACTGCTGAAATATCGTTGGCAATTTAAACCAAATAATTAAACCAATAGCGACAACACATAATGCCAAGGCACCATATATAACGACAATACTGCTGATAAATTCTGATTCTTTAGCTTTTTCGTTATTAGCTTGATATACAGACAAAAAACGAATGGTGGTATTTGCTAAACCAAACTCTAAGACAATTAAGTAGCCTGCTAACGCGGAAACCAAGCTGTAAATACCATAATCACTCACTCCTAAGTGATTTATAATAAAGGGGATTAAAAGCAAAGCAGCGACATTTCTAATGGCTATTGAACCATAACTTAATAAAATGCCATTACGCCTTTCACGGCTCAAGTTTGTCATTTAAGATTCTTTTCTGTATGTGTTGTAAACGATCAACATTAAAATAAAGTAGCTACTATATTTTCCTAAATTTTGCAGGCTAAAGCAGTACAACAAAAATACTAGAATAGGCAGCCAAGCTAAACGAAAAATATGGTTACTGGCTACACGGTTTCTTTCCGCCCTAAAGCCGAAGTAGATATAAGTCGCAAACAAAGTGAAACCTATTACACCAAAACTTATTATTATTTCAAGCAAGGTGTTGTGCGGCCCAACGACTTCATCAAATAAACCGGCCTGTAAAAAGTAATGGTTATAATATGTTAAGTAACCATTAATACCGGCACCAAACAACACAAAGTTATAAGGTAAATCAAGAAATAGTTGCAGGTAAGCTTGCAATATATCACTACGAGAGCCTGTTAAGTCGGATAAATTATTACCACTGAACCTAACAAATATATCTAAGTCTCCGATAAACGATGCTCCGCTTATCCAATACAAACAAAACAAAATCAACAAACAATTTAATAACAAAAGCAGACGAACAAACATATCGCCGATCGCTGAACGAAAATAAAAAATAAAATAGGTCAGTAAACTTAACGTCGCCACAATAAAAAAACTGCGAGATACAGTCAGTGCGCCAAATGCTAGCATTAGAAAAATAATGACAAAGGTAGATCTAGGTATATTTGCTCGAGGCACTATAGGTAAATAGAAATAAATCAGCAATAAACAGAACAACCCGAAGTTATTAGGATCACCCGCCCCACCTGAAAAACGGGAAATAGTACTTAATGACTGTGCTCCTAAAGGCACAAAATACTGCTGCATTAAACCAAAAAAAGTTGACGTTATAACACCACATAATAATGCAAAACGTAATTGTGAAAATGAACAATACTTATTTTTATCGAACAATAGCAAAGACGTAAAAATAAAGAAAACTGACCAACGCAACGTAACAAAAGAGGCCATTGCGGGGTTATATAAAATATGCATAAACTCATAAACGAGTACCAACAACATCAATAACAAACCAGGCTGTGAATACTGAGTTTGAGCAACATGAGTCAGCAAATATCGACCGAACATCGCCAAAAAAATACACGTGAGTAACGAAATTGAAATATATGGTGATTGGGTAAAGACCTCAGTACAAGGCAGTAAAAAAAAGGCAAGTTGAATACTACGCCCAAACGGCAATAAAAAAGCACAGGCTACACCAATCACAACAACACATAATAACAATGGCGCACTATTCGTAATGCCATACAATGCGACCAATAAGCCACATAGCACAATTTCAACATTCAGTAATCGTGCTAATTTATGAACTATCATTCAAGGGCACGCGCGTTGTAAATATTGGTTAACTGCGCGAGTACACTTTCAGTAGAGAAGCCTCTAACAAAAAAAGCATCAGTAATTTTTTCAGGAGGTAAGTCAACAGAAGGCAATTTATTTAACTGCGTAAGCCAAGGAGAAAGATCATCAAGTGAGTTAAATGAAATTAATTCGAGCCCCATATCAGACGCTTTCACGATGGTATTGGAAATTAAACACGGTAAAGCGGCAGCTTGAGCTTCTAATAACGCCACCGATATACCTTCGAATAATGACGGCATAATAAAGCTGTCGGAAACTTGTAATAGGTTTGGTATTTCAGGTGTTGCAGGTAATAAAGTAAAACGAGATTGTAAGTTTTTTTGCTGTATTTTTTCCAAAAAATCTATTTTTAATGGCCCTTCACCTACACAAACAAAATGTACTGATGGATCGAGGCTTTTATCTTGCGCTAGTTGTAATAAGAACTGATGATTTTTAACGATTGAAAAGCGACCAACATGTAGCACTAGTTTTTTATTGTTCGGTAATGAAAACTGTTTTTTTATTGCTTGATGATCGCTAGCTTGTGCTAAATAACGTTGCACAGAAATAGCATTGTTAATCACCGTAAAGGGTTTGTTACCATATAAAAACTCCCCAGCTTGTTTACCACACGCTAAATGTACATTACTTGCACGAGTAACTAAGGCTTTAAAAAGTGCCATAAATGGCAACAAAAACTTATTTTCAACACCGCTAGTATGAGAATGACAAACCCGCACTTTTACACCCTTTTGCTTAGCAAGCCAAAGTAGTACGCCATTTTTAAAGCTATTATGCACATGCACAACATCATAACTTTGTGTATCTGACAGGATTTGGTTCACCGCTTTTAAATGCTGAAAAGGCTTTTGCTTAATGGTAGGAATAATATGAATATTACCCCCAAGCGCTAAGATTTCTCCTCTTAATGGACCATCATTAAAACTGATAAAATCAAATTGGTATTTATTAGCATCTAAGTGGCGAAACCAATTCATCACCACAGACGATATTCCACCTAAGGTTAATGCAGGAATAACCTGCAGTATTCTAATTTTTTTCATGGCGTAAATATGCATCCAAATAACGCTGACGCGTGGCTGACAAACTGTAGCCACGATGATCGAATTGTTGGTCGATAACAGCTTTACTGACCGGAGCTAATAAGGCTTGTGCTTGAATAGCTTTAGACCATTGTGCAAGCGGCTCACTCAAATCAACAAAGTGACATAGCCCCAAACCAATATCCGCTTCTTGAGGAATAGCCGCCGATAACACACAAGGTAATCCCGCGGCTTGTGCTTCAAGCGCTGCTACACCAAGACCTTCACTTTTTGAGGTCATCACCATAACATCAAATAGAGACAACAATTGTGCAACATCGGCTCTTTTACCCCAAAACCTAACGTGTTTTTCAATTTTCAAACGTATAACGCTTGCTTGTAAGCTTTCAAGTAACTCGCCATCTCCAATTAAGTGCAAACAAATATCCTGCCGCTCTTGCACTAATTCACTGATCATAACTAACAAAAAATCATGATTTTTTACTGCATAAAAACGTCCAACACAAACAATATTAAGCAGATTTGGATCAAGTCCAAATTGCACCTTTTCTTCTGTGCCACTATCGTGTTTATGTCTTATTTTACGAAAATCAAAAGCATTGGGTACAACATCGAACTGCGCTTTTTTGGGATTTTTACCGTACAGAAAAAATCCTGCATCAGTTGAAATAGCAAAACGAGTGGTGGCAAACATAGCACTTAATAAACGTCCTACTGACAACATAACCCTAGAGGATAAGTTATTCGCACCGGTGCTAGTATTACGAGCATGGGTTATTCTCGCTGAAATACCTGCCAAAAAAGCAATAAAAACACACAAGCCAGAATAGTAAGAGGTATGAGCATGCAGCGCGGTGTACTGAGGTTTAGTTTTTAATAATTGATACAATTGCCAAAGATTTTTTACGATACCATCGCGCGGGCTATCAATAACATGAATGGTACCTCCTTTGGCAATAACTTCATCAGCAAAGTAACAATGCTCATCAGTCATAATAACAAAGTCATTCAACAATACATCGGCATCTTGGCTACGAAATAAATCCATAATGCGGCTTTCTGCTCCGCCAAGATTTAAATTCATAAAAACATGCAAAACACGCTTTTGCGCAGTTTTATTCAACATAATATTATTCAGCCTTTATAAACGAACTTGGCTGGAGATAAAACTAACATGAGGTGAGCAGCAACGTAATAAATGATATAAACGAACAACAGCGTGCATAAGGAGACTTAGATATGAAAATCAATTTGTTATTATTGTACTGTTCAATTTACTCCTGTTATATTGGAAAATAAAGTCAAAAAGCAAAAACGGAACATTGCAGCTTTCAATTTCCTGAGTGCTGACTACTTATTATGTATAAAATAATCAAACGAACTATCGATATATTAGCGAGCTCAATAACGCTAATTCTACTCTCACCCCTATATTTCATTGTTGCTCGCAAAGTCGCTAAAAACTTGGGTAAACCTGTGCTATTCAGTCAACAAAGGCCAGGGTTGAATGGCCAGATATTTATCATGAAAAAGTTCCGTTCCATGCGCGATGCGCAAGACAAAAACGGTCATGTTTTACCTGACGAAGAGCGTTTAACGCCCTTTGGCATAAAACTAAGAAATTCTAGTCTCGATGAACTGCCTGGACTTTGGTCAGTATTAAAAGGCGATATGAGCCTAGTTGGACCAAGACCCTTATTAGTTGAATACTTGCCCTTATATTCCACAAAACAAGCCAGAAGGCATGACGTGAAGCCCGGTATTACAGGTTGGGCGCAGGTCAACGGCCGCAATGCTATCAGTTGGCAAGAAAAGTTCGAGCTCGATATTTGGTATGTCGAAAATCAATCTTTATGGGTAGATATTAAAATTATATTCCTCACCGTTAAAAAAGTATTTTCACAAGCGGACATTAGCGCCGAAGGGGAAGTAACAATGAGTAAGTTTACAGGCCAATTATGAAAAAAAATAAAATCTTAGTTATTATTGGTGCTGGTGGCCATGGTCTTGTTGTTGCCGACTGCGCTTTAAGTATCGGTCACTATAGTGACCTTATATTTCTCGACGATTGTTTAGAAAAACTTGACGATAAAAGCCCATGGCAAGTATCTGGGCCGATAGCGAGTTGGCCTAATTATAGCGAAAACGCTGATTTTATCGTTGCTATTGGCAATAACACAATGCGCGCGAGTTTATTACAACAGCTGTCTGCTAAGCATTGTTGCATAGCAACATTAATTCATCCTACGGCCTTTGTTAGTCAACACAGTACTATCGGACAAGGCGTGGTTGTTTTTGCCAATGCCGTGGTAAATATTGGTGCTCGTATCGACGAAGGCTGTATTATTAATACCGCCGCTACTATCGATCATGATTGCCATATTCAAGCTTGTTGCCATATTTCTCCAGGGGTTAATATCGCTGGTGGGGTTAATGTTGGCAAAGGCTCTTGGTTAGGAATTGGAAGTTGTGTTGTCGAGTATATTACGATTGCTGAAAACACCCAATCTGGCGCAGGGGCGGTGCTAACCAAGTCTACCCAAAGTAATCAACTTTATGTCGGGGTTCCTGCCCTAGCTGTTCGTTCACTTATTTAAATTTTATAGGATCACCCGTGCTCAATACCCAACTATCTCCATGGCCTAGCTTTAGCGAAGAAGAAATTGCAGCTGTGAGCCAGGTATTACGATCAAATAAAGTTAACTACTGGACTGGCGAACAAGGGCGAAAATTTGAAAAAGAATTCGCCGCATACACCGATAGTAAATATGCCGTTGCCGTCGCCAATGGCACTTTAGCATTAGACTTAGCTTTACATGCATTAGGCGTTAGTAAAGGTGATGAAGTTATTGTGACTTCAAGAACTTTTATCGCTTCAATCAGTAGCATTATCAACGCGGGTGCCACACCCATTTTTGCCGATGTAGAACTTGATAGCCAAAATATCAGTGCCGCCACAATCAAAGCGGTTCTCACTCAAAAAACCAAAGCTATTATTTGTGTTCACTTAGCCGGTTGGCCTTGTGAAATGGACGATATAATGGCACTTTCAAAGCAAAATAGTCTTTATGTTATAGAAGATTGTGCACAAGCACATGGCACAAAATATAAAGGTAAGTCCGTTGGTAGCATCGGGCATATCGGTGCTTGGTCATTTTGCCAAGATAAAATAATGACCACAGGTGGAGAAGGAGGCATGCTCACCACCAATGACGAAGAACTCTGGCGCAAAGCATGGGCTTTTAAAGATCACGGAAAGTCTTATGCCGCCGTTTATGAAAAACAGCACCCTCCTGGTTATCGTTGGTTACATGAAAGTTTTGGCACCAACTGGCGACTCACTGAAATGCAATCAGCTATTGGCCGCATTCAGCTTACACGTATGCCCACTTGGACTAAGCTACGTAATGACAATGCTGAAAAAATATTTCAAGTATGTCGACAATATCCTTGGTTAATTGTACCAAGAGTACCCGACAATATCGTACATGCTTATTACAAATGTTATGTATTTGTTGATAAAAACAAGCTACCTAAGGGTAATTCTCGTGACAACATCATCACCACCATTAACGAGTTCAATGTGCCTTGTTATTCAGGTAGCTGTTCAGAAGTTTATAAAGAAAAAGCATTCGATAACACCGATTTACAACCTAAAGTGGCGTTAAAACATGCACAACTCCTCGGTGAATCAAGTTTAATGTTTCTAGTTCATCCAACATTGACCAATATCGAAATGAATAACGTTTGCCAAGCTCTGACCCAAGCACTTGATAATATTGATAACAATACATAGGGCGCTGTGTCGATAGTTAGTATTTACATCATTTGTTAAATTAAGTAATGACAATGTAACTATATGTTGCAAGAATACCTACCAAAGATCGTTGATGCAGTTTGCATTAAAAACGGCGTGTTGTAGGGTATATTTTCATGGTTAGAAGAATTGACTTAATTCCAAGTTCAATTAAGTTGTTATTGGCATTAATATACGATTTATTTTCATTGGCAGTAGCATTTTATTTTGCTTATATCATTCGATTAGGCATCGAAAATATTGATTTCTCCCGCAATGAAAACATTGCATTTATTGCGGTGGCAACATCAACACTGGCGCTATTTTATACCTTCGATGTGTACAGCTCTTTTGTACGGTTTTTTAATGCAAAAGCCTTTCTTAAAGTTCAAATATTATTGATTATCGCCTGTGCTATTTTCTATTTAAGTGACTTTGTATTCGACACCTTTATCCCACGATCAGTCCCTATTGTTTTTTTTGTGCTTGCAAGCATACAAATTGCTGGAGCGAGAGCTTTAGTGAGTTTAATTTCTAGAAAACATCTATTTGATGAACGTGAAGGTGTCGTCATTTATGGCGCGAGCAGTGCTGGCAGACAACTGGTGCATGCATTATCTCAAGGTAATAAATATCAGCCATTAGCATTTTTAGATGAAAAAAAACGCTATGTGGGCCGCAGAGTGTTAGGGCTAAAAATTCATTCTCATCAAAATATAGCAAAGCTGATCAAAAAGCATGGTCAGTTCAAAGTATTAATTGCAATACCCACCGTTGACCCCGCTCGCTTGAAACAAATAGTTGCTCACCTAGAGCCATATGCACTCGAGTTATTAATTGTGCCTGACATGTCAGATATCGTATCAGGTAAACGTAATATCGATGAACTAAGAGAAGTTTCAGTTGATGAATTACTGGGTCGTAAACCTGTAAAACCTATTGCTAAATTACTGAGCGCAAATATTACCGACAAAGTCGTTATGGTTTCTGGGGCGGGTGGTTCAATTGGTAAAGAACTGTGTAGGCAAATAGTACTAAATAAACCTAAAGCATTGATATTACTCGATGTTAGCGAAGCCTTATTGTACGAAATTCATCAAGAATTAAGCGAAACATTAGCCGAGAAGCAAAATTCCCTGCATGTTGAGCCATTAATAGGCAACGTGCAAAACGGCATGTTAATGAGCCATATTTTTAATAAGTACAAAGTACAAACTATTTACCATGCCGCTGCATACAAACATGTACCTATGGTTGAGAACAATGTTATTGCGGGTGTAACTAATAACGTTTTAGGAACTTACGAAATAGCCCAAGCAGCCATTTATTGCGAAGTAGAAACCTTCGTACTTATTTCTACTGACAAAGCGGTAAGACCCACCAATGTCATGGGAGCAACTAAACGACTAGCAGAGTTAGTTCTGCAAGGTTTTGCTAAAAAAGACCATAACACGCGCTTTATTATGGTGCGCTTTGGCAATGTATTAGGCTCATCGGGTTCGGTAGTACCGCTATTTAAAAAGCAGATCAAACGTGGCGGTCCTATAACAATTACTCACCCCGATATTATTCGTTATTTTATGACTATTCCTGAAGCAGCACAGTTAGTTATTCAAGCTGGAGCAATGGGCACTGGCGGAGATGTTTTTGTATTAGACATGGGTAAACCGGTAAAAATAGTCGACCTAGCGTATAAAATGACGCATTTAATGGGTTTAACCGTTAAAGATGAAACAAATCCCCTTGGAGATATTGCAATAGAGTTCAAAGGTTTACGCCCTGGTGAAAAGCTTTTTGAAGAATTACTTATTGGTGATCAGGCTAGCAAAACCCAACATCAACGTATTTTAACCGCCAACGAGCGATCATTGCATCATAGTGATGTCGCAAAAATAATCGATCAACTAAAAGATGCGATGTGTGAGGAAGACGAAGCTAAAATTCGTCAAATCCTGATCGCAGCTCCACTCGACTATAAGCCAACAGTTGAAACTATAACGAAAGAAAAAGCACAACTGCGTGTTTGTACTCATGTCGCGTAAATTTATTCACTGAGTTTACGCAGCATGCCTATTGTTTTTGTGGTGGTTTCATCAACATTAACCATGCGCTAGCGTAATCAGGTAAATCTTTATTGGCTTGATGGTAATCTTCCCAGCCAAAATAACTATCGACTAATAAGTCGAGCTGAAATAAATTATTATCAAATGCACCACCTTGATCTGAAAGTACGCCTAAACGCGATATTTCTTCACCTGCTTGTTTATAACTCACCATAAACAATTTGCCTAAGCCTAGCTGATCAACATTACCGGCAAAAGAAACTTGTGGCCTGATCGCAATTTTACTCTCAAGTGTTTCTCCATAACCCATGATGCTGGGGACTTCTGAAAAATACCAATAACGTGCTTGGTCACGCTTCCCTATTGCATAGTCGTAAGCAATGCCGTTATTACGATGCACATTAAAATAGCGTCGTTGACCATTAACTTCTACAACACCTGTGCCCTGCAACAACACATCATGTAGCGCTTCCTCAGTTAGCCAAATTAATGCTTTAGCTAATTTTTTTTCTTCTAACACGCCAGCAATCACTTCTTGGCGAGTAAATTTATTGCGCGTAATAGTGAGGTCATTGTTCGCCTCAGCTAACGTTAAGCCTGTTTCATCATAAGGTAGCGAATACAACGCCTGATTATACACAGCGGTTTTAACATCACTGGCGATCAATAATTTGGTGTAATACTTGGTTAAAAATATCTTGTCTGTAGGGATCGCATTTAACATGCTACTTTTTCTAGCATTCGTGCTTTTTAACGCTATTTTAAGCGCCGTTGCAATATCAGGAGTCCAACGGTAAAAATCAAAATGAGTCGTTAAAAACTCTTGATCATGTAAACGACTTTGGCGCTTTGCCCGCACATCTTCTCGATACGTTTGGCAAATAAATTCAAGCGTTTGCTCTACTTTGACAAGCGTCACGCTTTCATCAAAAACTTTACCCGCATGAACAGCAAAGTTATCTTCAGTGAACTGGTTTAAATAAGACTGGGTTTTATCTGCTACATCGCATAACTCGCTGGCTTTGAAACTTGCCATTTTTCCAAGCTTAGGAGCTTTATCAAGATTAAAAAATCCAGCTGGAGCTTGGGCAAAAGTATGAAAAGATATCGCTATAACAAGCAATAAAGAAAAACAAAAACGCATAAGAAAAATCACTCAATGAAACCTAGCCCCATGGTATGACAATCTCAAAAACTACGCTAGCGTAGACGGATATAAATAAGGATTAAATGCACCTTGATATTTTTTGTTACTAAATTCAATTATCAGTCATAGCCTTTTATTTTCCATTATGGGATAGTGATATTTGATAACAAATTCAATCAGCTTGCGCAGCTCACTTGTTATAAATTCATCATGGATGATGCAGTGAAAAAGGACAGACACAATGCGTTTAAAAGGGAAGTTAATTAAATGGCATACAGATAAGGCTTATGGCTTTATTGCGCCAAATGGCGGTGGTAGCCATGTTTTTATTCATAAGTCGGCTTTTGAAAATCGACAAAGAGAACCACAAATTAAAGACGTGATTACCTTTTCAATCACCAAAGATTCAGACAATAGATACTGTGCTAGTGAAGCAACATTTTCAGGTGAGAAATTAAAAATAAAACAGCCAAAAAAAATCAATCTATTCTCAATTTTTTTATCACTCAGTTTTCTTGCTGTAATAATAATTGCTTCGTTTTTAGTTTATTTACCGCAAAAAATCATGCTGTTCTATGTTGTGCTAAGCGTTATAACCTTCCTAACTTACGCCTTCGACAAATCAAAAGCTCAGCGTAAAGTTTGGCGAATATCTGAAGGTACTTTACACATACTTGCATTAGTTGGTGGTTGGCCAGGCGCAGCATTAGCTCAACAACTGTTGCGACATAAGTCATCAAAACGTGAATTTAGAAATGTTTTTTGGCTAACCGTGATCATTAACATGGGTGCGCTAATTTGGTTACTTACAGCAACGGGCACTAAATTTTTAGCGATGTTTAATTAAGCTTTTAGCGAAATGAATTTGTGACAATAAAGCCAGTGATATAAATCAATAATTCATGAGATTTATATCACTGAAATAATTTTTACCAGCTCTCTAAATGTCGTTACTCTAATGGTGCTAATAACGACGTTAAAATATCATCTGTTAAGCTTAGTTTATTATCACTAACCTCTTCCGACAATAATGCTTTAGCTAACTCGGCCTTGTTTTGCTGTATGCGTTGAATTTTTTCTTCTATTGAGTTTTCAATAATATATTTATAGACAAATACCGGTTTGTTTTGGCCTATACGATGAGCACGATCAGTCGCTTGGTTTTCTACCGCCGGGTTCCACCATGGGTCAAAGTGAATAACAGTATCGGCAGCGGTGAGGTTTAAACCCACACCACCGGCGCGTAAGCTGATTAAAAATACCGGTACGTCACCACGCTGAAACTTATCCACTACTTCTTGTCTTTTCGTGGTTGAACCAGTTAATTTAACATGGCCAATACCCGCATCTATTAACGCTTCTTCTATTAAGCTCAGCATACTGGTGAACTGCGAAAATATTAATATTCTACGTCCTTCATCAATTTGCTCAGGCAATGTTTCCATTAAATAATCGAGTTTTGCTGATTGATTTACCTTTTTAGCGCCTTCAAGTGCCAGTAATTTAGGGTGATTACACACTTGTCTTAATTTTAATAACGCATCAAGTACTTCAATCTGGCTACGCTTTAACCCTTTCTCAGCAATAATATCTTTTAAGCGGCTATCCATCGCCAATCTTACCGACTCATAAAGCTCAGCCTGTTTACCCTCAATACGAAGCTTTTGAATAATTTCGGTTTTTGGCGGTAATTCAGTGGCAATTTTGTCTTTGGTTCTGCGTAAAATAAATGGCTTAATTCGCTGATTTAGCAACTGCTTACGGTCGTGATCAGCATGCTTTTCAATCGGCGTTCTAAAGAGTTTGGTAAATTGTCTTTGCCCACCTAAAAACCCCGGCAGTAAAAAGTTAAATTGCGCCCAAAACTCACCCAGATGGTTTTCCATCGGTGTACCCGTCAAGCACAGCTTATGCTGTGCTTTAAGCAACAGAAATGCTTGATATAATTGTGTTTTAGTATTTTTAATATAATGTGCTTCATCAAGAATAAGGTAATAAAATGGTTGTTCTCGATAAAGGTCTAAATCTTTAATAATTAACGCATAACTGGTAATAATAATATCAACAGGTTCTTCACCGTCGTTGCGATCTAAACAATTAAAGTGCTGTTGACGTTTACTGCCATGCAAGACCTGATAAGAAAGCTGTGGGGTAAATTTTTCTATTTCATTAGCCCAGTTAAAAATAACACTGGTTGGCGCTACAATTAATACCGGCTTCGTTAAGCGACCTTGCTGTTTTTCAATTAACAAATGCGCCAAAGCTTGAATGGTTTTACCTAACCCCATGTCATCAGCCAAAATACCGTTTAATTGGTATTCGCGCAAAAACTGCAGCCAGTTAAGCCCTTGATGCTGGTAAGTACGTAATGTAGCGTTTAAACCTTTTGGTACAGGTACGGTAGTGACTTGTTGAAAATCTCGGAGCTTGTCGGCCAATGATCTTAACTTACTTGTTCCTGTTGCTATCATGCCTTGATCGTCTAACATCGATAATGTTTGATGACCCTGAAAACGAGATAACTTTAACGTACCATCACTGTTTAAAGCATTTGGCATAAACAATTCAATAAACTGTTTTAATAATGGCTGAACACTTTTATAGCGCAAAGCAACAAAATCACCATTGTCTAAATCAACATAAATGAGTGACTCAGGGGCAATCAATTGTTCTTTTTCTTTATCAAGCAAAGCAGATTTTGGCAATTGCTCAATAGCGCCGAGCAAAATAGGGAACGCCGGCATTTTTTTACCATCAACGGTTAAGTTCAAACCTAAAGAGAAAAAATCATGATCGTCGGTTTCAATAACTTCTGCATCAAATATGCTGTCCGTTGAAAGCGCTTTATAGTAAAAATTATCCGCAAAACTTATATGCCAACCTAAGTCTTTTAGTAGAGGGACTTCTTGATGCACAAGCGCCTGCCAAAAAAATCGACCTTGCATTAACATTGAAAACTTAGGGGTTTTATTTTTATTTAAATAGTCTTCGTTAGTAAACGTGTAACGTTTTGGCTCAGGTTGTACACTAAATTTTAAACTCGTTAATTTATCAACAACGCTTTGCTCAAAGGCTAAATCCCTATAAAGCTTAACCTTGCCAGTACTTATGTTGTCTGGCGATACGGTTACATTTTTATCATGCGGATTTACTAAGCTGCCTTGATACGAAAAGTTAACTTTTACATAACCCGTTTCTGGATTAGATTTTGACGGTGTCGAAAAGTGTAAATAAACCTCAGGTTTAGTTAACTCTTGTGAGAACTCTGTTTTAGGTTTTGGTAAACGCTGTACCGCATCGCCCAACGACATCGACAGCTTATTCATCACCCAAGGTAATTTATCTTCTTCAAAAATAGGAGAGTTGAGTAAGTCAGCTTCAAAGTCACATTGGGTGTTGGTATTAATTTTGCCAAAACAGTTTTGTTCTTCGTCGTAATAACAAAGCGGTTGCGCTTTAACGATAAGAATATTAGTAGTTGGCTGATTAAAAACCAGTTTCAGCGTGTGTAAATGGTTACCCAGCGCTTGCCATTGCCATTGTGCTTCTAAAGGAGCACCTAAGGTAATAGCTTCGTCTAAGTTGTAACTTGTTTGCCAAAAGCAGCGATTGGTTTTGATTATTTGTTCAAATAAATCAAAATACTTAATATTATCGCCAAATTGATTGGTGCGCATAAGTTCAGTAAGTATCGCCACATCATCGTTATTCGCGTATGCACTATTAATTAAGGAGCTTGCCGAGTGCTCGGTGCTCAACGTTTGGCTCCAACCACCATTAACTTTAGATCGTGCAGATTTAATCGATAAAGTGAAATAGTCATCATCAATATAGCTATTTGGCTTTAAAAAATATAATAACGACTTTTGCAGATTATTAGGCTGATATCTCGTGGGTTGAGCTTGAAAACGATTTAGCCACTTTTCAATCACTTTTTCCGGCGAAGCCGTGCTGTTAGGGTCAAAGTGCTGATGAATAAAACTCTGCGCTAGTGCAGCTCCGTGTTTGCAATCACGTCCAATATAACAATCACAAAAACTGGCAATATCACCATTTTTTCCTTCAAAAACTAAACGCGTTAAATAACTTGACTGATTTGCGCGTTCACTAGACACAACACCACGAATAGTTTCACCGTCAAGAGCACACGTTTTTACGCCTTGAGACTGAAAAATTCTCGTGCCTTTTTTCCATTCATTTTTACTAAAGTGTCGTTCAAGTAGTTCAGGTGTGAAGATATTTATTGCCATAGGGTTTTAATTATTAAGCATTTAAGTCTATTGGTAAGTTGAAAAGTTAAGACGTTATCTCTTCTCAAAGGATAAAAGTAGCAATAGTACTTTCAAGCACTATAACTAACAACGGATTACTCATATTTCATTCGAATAATACCATAACCACGGCTTATTCATAAGTACAGCGTCAGCAATATCGTTAAAAATAAATTTAATTTCATGCTTTGTCCAATATAGACTCTGATTTTATGTTATCAAGAAGCACTTTATCTAACAGGCTTTAATGAAATTAACTTACTCTGTAGGCCATAAATACGCTAAAATAATACGCTATTGCCCTTGTTTTGAGCCTCGAGATTAATGACCACAGCGACTACACCAGCCAACTTTACACAACTTGGCCTTATTGAACCTATATTAGCTCGCTTATCTGAGCTTGAATATCTGCAACCTACACCTATTCAAGCGCAAGCTATTCCTAGTATATTAGCCAGACGTGATTTAATTGCAGGAGCAAATACAGGCTCAGGAAAAACCGCCACCTTTGCACTGCCAATGTTGCAGCAAATACAACAGTTACAATCATCCAATACTGAAAAAAATAGTCAAACTAACAAGGGTAATTATGTTACCGGACTCATTTTAGTACCTACGCGTGAACTGGCAAAACAAGTGGCTGACAGCATTAAGTCTTATGCTGCGCACTTTAACGGAAAAATTAAAACAGTCGCGGTTTTCGGTGGTGTGTCGGCCAATACACAAATGTTGGCATTACGTGGTGGTACCGATATTTTAGTGGCAACGCCGGGCCGTCTCCTCGACTTAATTTCAAGTAACGCGATTAAACTAGATAAGGTAAACACTCTAGTACTCGATGAAGCCGACAGAATGTTAAGTTTAGGTTTTACTGAAGAACTGTCTGCACTGTTAGCGTTATTACCCAATAAAAAACAAACTTTACTTTTTTCAGCGACATTTCCTGAGCAAGTAAAAGAATTAACCCAAAAATTGCTCAACAATCCCATTGAAATACAAGTGCAAAGTGCTGATAGCAGTACTTTAGTTCAACGTGTATTTACCGTAAATAAAGGCGAAAAAACCGCCCTTTTAGCACACCTAATTCAGCAGCATCAATGGCGACAAGCGCTTATTTTTGTCAATGCGAAAAATAGTTGTGAGCACTTAGCGTCAAAATTGTCTAAGCGTGGCATTACTGTTGAAGTATTTCATGGAGATAAAGGCCAAGGCGCGCGTAGTCGAGTACTTGAAGCATTTAAATCCGGTGAGATTGATGTATTAATTGCCACCGATATTGCTGCCCGTGGGTTAGACATTGAAAAACTACCGGTCGTGATCAATTTTGATTTACCCAGAAGCCCGTCAGATTACATGCATCGTATTGGCCGAAGTGGCCGAGCTGGTGAAGTAGGCTTAGCATTATCGCTGATTGATTATGAAGATTATCATCACTTTAGCGTTATCGAAAAGAAGCATAAAATTCGTTTAGAGCGTGAACAAGTTGAGGGTTTTGAAGTCGACGAAGCGCTTAATGATCAACTGTTAGCTCAATTGCTCGCTGAAAGTAAGCCAATGGCAGCGCCAGAAGGAAGCGGTAAGAAAAAACGTAAAAAGAAAAAAAGCATTAATGCTGATATTTGGGCCGGTCATTCAGAATCTGATTAGTTAAAAAAGATTAATTGGGTTTTTGAGGATGAACTAAGTCCGCAACATTGATTCAAATAATTCAGACCGAAAGCCAATAATAATTAGCTAAATTTAACAGCACTAACTTACTTTATAATTTAATCAAAGAGATCTCATGTTCGCTAATATTGCTCAACCTGCCGCCGACGAAATTGTTGAACTAATGGCACGTTCATCTAAAGATGACAGACCCTTTAAAGTAGATTTAAGCGTAGGTGTTTATAAAGATGCCAATAACAACGTACTGTTAATGCAAGCGGTGAAAGCCGTTGACCAGCAACTTGCCAATGCCGGGCGCAATAAAAGCTATGTGGGCTCAAAAGGTGATCTTGAATATGTGCAATTACTACAAGAGCTAGTATTTGCAAACCAAGCAGTTACAGGTTTTGTCAGTGGCGTACAAACAGCAGGTGGCAGTGGCGGTTTACGTGCTATTTTAGATTTAATTAAGCTAGCAAACCCTAAGGCTAAAATTTGGGTAAGCGACCCAACTTACGCCAACCATATCCCTACGATTAAAGCCGCAGGCTTGGCGTATGAGGAATATCCCTTTATTGACTATAAAACCATGACACTTGATGAAAGTGCTATGTTTAATGCGCTCGAAAAGCTAGGTGAAAATGACGTTGTGCTACTGCATGGCTCTTGCCATAACCCTTCAGGTTTACGATTAACATTGCAGCATTGGCAGCAACTTGCTCAATTAGCAAAATCAAACAACTTTTTACCCTTAATCGACACTGCCTATCAAGGCTTTGCTGATGGTTTAAATGAAGATGCAGCCGGATTACTGACTATTGCCAATACGGTTGAACGCTTAGCCCTTTGTGTTAGTTGCTCGAAAAACTTTGGTTTATACAGCGATAGAGTTGGCGCTGCTTATATTCTCAGTCCAACACAAGCAGAGGCCGATAAAGCACAGTCGCAACTAGCCATCATGAGCAAAGCAACTTATTGGGTGCCACCGTCGAACGGGGCTGAAATTGTGAAAACTATTATTAAAGACCCAGCTTTAAAAAATATCTGGTCTGAAGAGTTGGCACAAATAAATGTTAAAATTAAAAGTATAAGAACAAAACTTTGCGCAGCATTTCGCCAACACTCTGGAGATAATTATTTTGACTATATTCTCTTTCAAGAAGGCATGTTTGCAATGTTGCCAGCATCACCTGAGCAAATGGAGCAACTTCGAGAGCAATATGCAATATACGGCTTGAACAACGGCCGTATTAATTTAGCGTCAATTCCAGAGCATAAAATCGAATATCTAGTAAAAAGTATTTTAGCGGTTACGCATCGAACGAAGTAACGCATAAAGTTTACTTAATTTTTCAACTAGCCTTCTCGCCCAGTTAATATAAATATTATAGGCTAAGGCTTTAAACATAGAGCCAATGAAGTGCAATTATTAGAAATAGACTGTTTAGGTAAAAAACTCCGTTTAGAAGGTTCAATGGCTGGGTGGCAAGAGCTGTTTTGGGACGACCAATGCGTATCTCAAATTAAAGCTAATGCCGACGGCGATAACTTTTCACATAAATTTACGCTGCAAAGTGAGCAAGGCGAATTACCTATTGAACTTAACGGTTCATTACAATGGCAACCTTTCGCACTGCAATTTCAATTATTAGTTAATAACGAACTAGTGCACGACAACACCCTGCTTGAGAAAGACATAGAACAACGCCAAATCACCCCAGGTGAAAAACAGCCGATGAAGTTTAGCTTTATTGGCATGGCAGGCTTGGGCTTAAAATTACTCAAAAGTGCCAAAGTAATAAAAGTGTTATTTGCAGCAGGCAGCTTAGCGGCATATAGCTGGTTATTTTCTATAGAATTTGCCATCGCACTTATTCTTTGTTTAGTTTTTCATGAGTATGGCCATATTAAAGCCATGAAATACTTCGGCTTAAAAACCAAAGGCATATACCTCATTCCCTTTGTTGGGGGATTAGCGCTGAGCGATGACAAAATTAATACCCGCTGGCAAGATATCGTTATTTCGATTATGGGGCCATTCTTTGGTTTAATACTCTCTATTGCCTGCTTAATTGGCTATTGGATAACTGACCTAGAAATACTGGCCGGTTTAGCGGTATTTAACGCCCTCCTCAATTTATTTAATTTGTTACCTATTTTGCCATTAGATGGTGGCCACGTACTAAAAAGCATCGCTTTTTCAATCAACTCTAAAGTGGGTTTAATCGCTTGTGCATTGGGTGCAGCACTAGGCATTTATATCAGTTATTATTTTGGTTTAGCCCTGCTAGGCTTTTTACTAGCTATTGGCAGTATTGAAATATTTTTTGAATATAAACGCCGACACCTTAGCCAGTTATTACCACTTAATCGCTATGCACAAATTGTATCAGCCTTGTGGTATGTTTTTACGGTGGGTGGTTTAAGCGCTATTATTTGGCTAGTTGGCCAAACTGGCAATGACGCCTTATCGCTGCCCCTTAAAATATTGGGTAGTTAGAGTACTAAAACTTGCGTTTGAAGCACTGATAAACTGATATATTGAATGACAGTGAGTATTAGTGATTAACCGCCTTATGCTATCGTGCATAAATACTCAAATGTCCTGTTTTCATACATGAACATTATATTTTTAACTTAGTATTTTAATAGCTACTTTATTAATTAAGCTGCTTATTAAATGAGATTGATATGAAAAAAATTTGTTATGTTTTATTTTCTTTTATTGCCTTAATGTCATATGCATTTGCTAACTCTCCTGTTAAATATAATAAAGAATTAGACGGATTTTCTTATCCGTTTGACGTGAAAACGTTTAATTTTAATTCTCAAAATCAGCCTTTTAAAATGCGCTATATGGACATTGGTGATAAAAACGCGCAAAAAACCTTTGTATTACTCCACGGGAAAAACTTTTCAGGTTACTACTGGGAAAAGGTTGCGAACGATCTACTCAAAAATAATTACCGAGTTATCATCCCTGATCAAATTGGTTTTGGTAAATCTTCAAAGCCTGATTATTATCAATATAGTTTTGGCCAATTTGCCTTAAATACTAAGCTATTACTGGATAGCTTGCAGGTTGAAGAAATTGTGCTTGTAGGACATTCAATGGGCGGAATGTTAGCAACAACTTTCGCCGCTAATTATGCACCTAAGGTTAATAAATTGATTTTAATTAACCCTATTGGATTAGAAGACTATGGTAAATATACTGATTTTAAAGACACTAATTTTTTCTATAAAAATGAGCTTGCTAAAACCTTAGATAAAGCAAGAAATTATCAAATTAAAAATTATTATGATGGCCAATGGTCAAGCGAATATGAAAAACTTTTAGTTCCTTTAAAAGGTATGCTTGCAGGTGACGATTGGAAGCTAGTTGCATGGAATAATGCCTTAACTTATGGACCTATCTTCTCTGAAAATATGGTGGATAAGTTTTCACAAATAAAAACTGAAACTGTCCTTATTATTGGTACCAGAGATCAAACCGGCCCAGGCCGAGGTTGGTTAAAAAAAGGTGAAACTAGAGAACTAGGCAATTTCAAACAACTAGGTATTAATACTAAAAATAGAATTAAAGGCTCTATGCTGATCGAATTAGAAGGACTTGGACATATGCCGCACTTCGAAAATTATGAAGTTTTCATAAAAGCTTTTCATCGAGCTATTGATAAGTAAATAAGCTGAATTAAGTTTAAAAGGAATAGTGCGTGATTTCAAAAAAAGTACGTGAATTATTTGTCTCTTTAATGGAAGCAACCCATGACTCAGCCACTGCTTATGATATTGAAACTGAACAATACAGTGGATTTTTCAATAACACAGTAGTCGACAAATATATTGAGCTAGGCGCACTAGAACTAGTTGAAAATGACAGCGGTGCTACGGTTATTCTGCTCAACAACAGAGACGACTTTTTAAGCTCATTCGCCGCAGGCGTTCGCGAAGCAAAAAATGGTAGTGATCAATCCTATGCCGACTACAACGCCAACCCCTTTGCTTTCTCAGTGGGTTTTGAACACTTCCATCAAATATCGAAGAAAAAACGACAGTTAGTTGGTTATGTTTGTCATGGCTTTGAGCGAGATGATACTGGGTTAGTGCATTTGCAATAATATTTTAAAGCATTGAACATTTAAAAAATATTATCAAAGCCGTAATTACACATCGATTAAATTAATGTCACTTATCTTCAAGTAGCTCCATTAAACAAGCAACTTGCTCAGTTAATTCAACCACTTGTTGCTCTAACACGGTAACTCGCTGAGCAAGTTGATTGTTGTCGCCTGATGGAATGACCTGTGTTGTAGAGTTGGCTTCACACGCAACTTGAGGAATATGAGGTTCACTTGCACTACTTTCATCAATTTCACAAAATAAATGCACATAACGACACTCTCGCTTGCCGGGTTCACGTTCGAGTTTTTTAACCAGTGCTTGGTTATTCACGTTTTGTAATTGATTCAAAGCAGATTCAACTTCATTAACATCGGCAAAGTCAGCTAATCGTGTGGTTCGCGTTCTTAATTCGCCAGGTGTTTGTGGCCCCCTTAAAAATAACACGCAAATAATTGCCCGTTGTTGTGCTGAAAACTGTAAGTTGCCAAATTCTGTATTACAAAAGCGATGAAAATACTTATTTACACGGCTTGATGCTTTTTGGTCAATCATTAACTGATTCATTTGTACCAGTTCATCTACCGTATTTTGCCAATCATTTTCGCTCAGCGACATTACCGGTTCGCGGTTACTTTTTTGATTACAGCCGGAGGTAATGGCATTGACTGAAAGTGGATATTGCTCAGGTGTGGTGGTTTCTTTCTCTAGCATTACGCCAATAACACGGCATTGCTCTGGGGATAATGTGATCATATGAAGGCATCCTAATTGAAAATAACGAGTTAACGTAAACTGAGAATAAGTTATACCAAGCAACCTAAGGTTTTTCTATCTGAATATAACGGATACGGCATAAAAAAAGCCATAGCTCAACTTAAGTGTTAACTATGGCTTTCAGTGATTAAAATAAACTAAAAAACTATTCTATGTTCTGGATCTGAATATAGAGCAAAATTAAATAACCAATATAAAACAACAAATTAAGAGAAAACAAAGGTGAGTAAAAACATATAACCCACCAAACTGCCCACCATCTATTCTGAATTAAACTCACTTTTAAGGTATTGAACTAGTACTTCAGCATATGGACTTGTTAAATGCTTTTCAGCATCATCTAATATTTTATCTAAAGACTCTTTAGATATTTTAATCCATCGAATACCTATAGCCAAAAGTAAGTCTAAACATATGTAGCTCCTTGCACCATTAGACGACATTATTTTAGTCATAACACCTTGAAAGCTACTACTCAAAATTTCAGACCTTCTATAGTCTAATTCTGCTTGTGTGGCAGCTCGCCAAAGTGATGATTGCAGGGCAGCATCGTTAAAGCGAATAAAATTTTCTGGTGATAAAACACTATGCTGGTAAATGCTAGATTGAAGAGTAACTCCCTTGATAGGGTTATCTCTTAAATTCTGTAATATTGAAGCTACCGTTACATAAACAGCTTCTAGATTGATTGACTCTATTGAATAATTACTAGGCCAAAAAACAAAATCAGGAGCAAATTCTAAATTTTTATCAATACTTTCATATGAAACTCCGACTTTACCTTGCAAACCGGTACTAATTTTTTTAAGTTGAGCTCTTCTTTTAACCCAAAATTCTATACCTGCAATCCCAGAATTTTTGTTAATCAAATCAGTGAGAAAGTCCTTTTCTCTAATCCAAGATGAATTTTTATTATCACCCACATAAATAGTTTGATAGCTAAAAAAGGCATATTTAAAACCATTAGTTCCTTGAGTTACACTAACATTGAAGCTTTTAAATCTGTTTCGAGAAGGAGCGGTAGTATAAGTAGTAGCAAAAATTCTCATTCCATTATGGTTAGCCAACCTTAATGACCTGTTAATATCCACAAAACAATTCCCAGAACTAATTACGCTCGATAGGATTAAAACGCTATTTACCCCAAGTGTGGACATTTTATCTTGGTCTTCCTGATTTATCTCTTCTATATTAGACAAGTCAAACCCGTTGACAGATAACACAACTTTAAAGTCATTAAATAAGGCCTTGTCTTGTGGACTATCCCCAACAATTACACCTTTCAAGTTTCTTGGGATAGACCACTGGACAATTTGCTCTATCCATTTATATAAAAGACTTTTAGGGCACAAGTCATCAGTTTTTTTTCTTATACATACTGATTCTTCAATTTCCGTTCCTTGTTTCCAAACGCATTTTAAATAATTTTCTCTCAACTTTAAATAATCAACATAAATTACAAACGGATTATCACCTTCCACGTCTTTATTTTTTCTATTCACTGAAAACACATCATTATCTCTATATTTATTAACAGAGTTGTCAATAAACAAAGGTTTATGTGCTTTCAATAACAAGACTTCATTTGGAGGAGAAGCTTCAACAGCAAAACTTTCTCCATGAACCTGAACTTTAACCGGTGAATAGTTTCTTGCATCTTTACTTGAATAATCTTTTATACAATAAACCACTGCATTGCCAATATTCTCAGCAGTGGGAGATAGTATGTCTTTATGAGAAAGAATTGTAATTACTTGCTCTGGTTTCACCATCCAATCTTTTACAATTTGTTTACCCAAGTTAGTGCTTTCAGAAGCTGAAATTATGATCCAAGCACATCCTGAATTATCAGGTTTGTTATCTTCTAATCCAGTATAAGAGCTGAAGCTTTTGTATTTTACATGCTTACAAATAGTCGAAGAAAATTTGGATATATAATAAGTTAAGGCCTCAGCTACTGCAGATATACTTGCCGTGTCAATATAAATACAATCTATAGAAATATTTTTAGGCTTATAAGGTAATAAAGACATAGCTAAAAATTGATATTCACAACTGCTTCTTGCTAACTGGGAAGCATAAATGAATTCTTCTAAAACTTTACCTGAAGGTTTAACAAAGTTTGTTCCCGCAGGGGCTTTAGCTAATACATCAGTAGCCCTATCGTCCATTAATGCTTTATAGCCAAATTCACTTACATCCTTCTGTAAGATTTCAGGCTGTAAGGTACTATATAGCGAACGGCTATTGAGTAGATTTAAAAATGGTTCAAAGTTTCCCTCTTTATCAAAACTAAATAGCTGGACGTCAATATATTTATATCGGTTAAGCTCAATTTTAATCGTGTTATTACCCATCAAATCACTTATTTCATCGCTTAAGTATTTAGGAAATAATAAAATAACAACATCTTGTGTAAGGTTATTGTTGTAAGCCTTCTGTATCTGAGTATCTAGACTAGCAGGGAAACTGGTTTCATTTGAGAATTGCCCTAAAAACATTATTAAGCAATTTTTTTTATCTCTTGTGCTTTGACTTCCACTGTTATATTCACATTCAAAAATAAACACTAAGAGTTTCCTTCTGTAGCAAGTTCTATTTGCAATGGAATTGATATATGTACTGTCGTTCCAACAACAAAATTTGATAAAACTGTAATATCTGATTCACTGATTTGATAATTATTTTCATTTGTAAATGACTTTTCTAAAAGTAAATTCCCTGTCCTTATTCTTAGCCAACCTTTATATCGATTAACTTTTTCTAGAACCTTTGTAAGGCCATCTCCTCGTGATCTGCTTTGTAATCTAGACCAACCACTTTCTAAACATTTTAATAATACTTTCTTAGGATCCTCTTTATTAGCTTTATCACTAGCTAAGTTCAAAAAACCAGCCCCAAAATCTGTAATAGAAATATCTAATATATGATATTTATCAGTTTCAGGTGTGTCATCATCAGAATAAGGTGATTTAGGCAAATGTTGGCAAAAATTTAATTGAGCTGTTGTAGGGCTATCCCCACACCATTGAGTCAAATATTTTGGAGTTATATCTAGTTGCTGAATAATTAAACTTCTAAAATTTAAATCTAATTCGTCACCGTCATCATCACACCGTCCATGATCATGTGTGTTTTTGAATAGTTCCCACAGTAAATCCGATAAATCTTGTAGCCCAATTTTATTCTCTAATCGATTAAAACGTGTATCTCCGTTGATAGTATCGGACATAATTTGTTTCATTAAATTATAAAAAGCGTCTCCTTCTATCACATTATTATTATTGTAAACTGGCATATGAAACTCACGATCATATTCTGGCTTTGTAATACATGGAATTCCAAAGTAACGACTTTTAAAGCTTTTACTAAAGTCTCTACTCCTGATATTTTCAACAATTGTTTTTGCTTCATGTAAAACCATAGAGCGTGGCTGCTTTACTTTTATTTTATCCCAGACTTCATCAACCAGAGACAGAGCAGCAATACCATAAATTGAAGAACATAATTTAGCAAAGTCTTCGGTGGTAGCATCTTGGTAAGTATGAAATATTTTTTGATAATTCCCTGACTTCAACCAAGTACCCAATAGTTGTATAACTGCAGCCTCAATACCTAAAGCACCACGCGAATTAAGTTTTGCAGGTAGCCTTAATTTAAATTTTTCTTCACTTTGTAATTTTTGCATTAAGTCTTCGATTGAGCTTAAAGATCCACTTTTCCCTAGAGCCAAATCCTTCAATTTATCAGGCATTTCTATACTCCATTACATATTTAATTATAATTAACATGAAACTAATTTATTCCTTATCAGCTAACTTCAACAAATCAAACACCAGCCTAGAAAACCCATTAGCCTTATCTGGATTCGATAACAATTGCATCATTTGGTTTTCATGTGCTGCACCGCTTCCCATAATCGCGTCCATTAACGCTTTGGGGTAGTCACCTAACATAGCTTGTTCTGGTGTATTATTATCAATTTGCTTCATCACTAAGATGTTTTCTTTAACTTTATCTTTAATCGTATATAGATAATTAACCATATCCTGATCGGTCAGCATATCTGTGATAAATAATTCATTTAGCTTAGAGATAATTTGAGAAAGAAACTCTTCTTTCGGATCTTTAGCTTTGGCTGTCCCCACTGCGTCACCTGGTACTAATTCGTATTCAGGAGAATCTTGTTTTAATTGAATATCTTGCTGGCGTATTTTTGATAATCGATAATGACTCATCACGACATTGCTTAAGTCGACATCACTTTCTTCAGTAACTATGTCACGTAGCATAGGGCGAAGGTTACGAGCATAAAGGCATAATTTTTCTAGCTCTTTATCATCGTAATCGACAATCTGAGACATAAACTCATAGAAGCGTACGAATGTGCCTAAATCCTTTTTAAATATCTCTAAAGCGTCTTTTTCCTGCTTACAATCTTTAAAACTGTTCTCAGCATTAGCCATTAATACGGCATCGCCCGTTTTTTTAGTGCGTTCGAACATATCTCGGGCTTGTTTGTATGCATCAATTGCAGACTTATAGCGTTTTTGCCAACGTTCAACAGCAGGTTTACAAATATTGGCAATGGCGGCGTTACTTTTACTTTTAACAAAAAATGCATTGCAGAATTGTTCAACTTCTTGCCATTGAAAAATACCTGACGAACGTAACTTGTCCCTCAAATCAAAAATAAGATCAGGGTCTGATACGTCAGCTAGTTCAGCAGTTTGGAAGTAGGGCTGGAATGAAGTGAGAATTTCTTCAGGTTCATTGAAAAAATCCAAGACATAAGTACCAGTTTCAGCTTTACCAGGGAATGTGCGGTTTAAACGAGAGAGTGTTTGTACACACTCTACCCCACCAAGTTTTTTATCAACGTACATAGCGCAGAGTTTTGGTTGATCAAAACCGGTTTGAAATTTATTGGCAACTATCATCACTTGATAATCATCACTATCAAAAGCCTTACGCATATCCCGACCTTTGAGGTTGTCATTCATATTAGCTTCAGTAAATTTAAAATCGACTAACGCTTCACATCCAGGGTCTTTATCAGAAAACTCTACTTCACCAGAGAATGCGACCATTGCATGTATTTTCTGATAGCCCTTTTCTACAATGTATTTATCAAAGCCTTGTTTATATCGAACGGCTTCTTTGCGTGAACTGGTAACAACCATAGCTTTAGCTTGACCACCCAATAAACCCATCACATTATTTTTAAAGTGTTCAACAATCACCTGTACTTTTTGGCTAATGTTATAGTCATGCAGGCGTACCCACTGATTCAATTTTACTTTAGCTTTTTTACTTTCCACCTCTTGGTCACTACCTTCCATTTTCATCGCAAGGTTATAAGCAACTTTATAGTTGGTGTAGTTTTTTAATACATCGAGGATAAAGCCTTCTTCAATAGCTTGGCGCATACTATACACATGATACGCTTCAGGCTTATTCTGCTTAGATGGAGCTTCATCAGGCTTAGGTAAACGCCCAAACAGTTCAAGCGTTTTGGTTTTAGGTGTTGCGGTAAATGCCAAGTAACTTAAGTTACTAGAAGCGCGGCGTGAAGCCACCGTAGCGTCTAAAATATCTTCGGTAGTGAGCTCTTCGTCAACATCTTTAGTATCAATCATTAATACTTCTTTCAGCTGGCGAGCAGTACTACCCGTTTGTGAACTATGTGCTTCATCGGCAATAACAACAAAATTTCTTTCTTTCAAACTAACGCTATTTTCAATAGCTTTAAGCACAAAGGGAAAGGTTTGAATGGTAACGATAATAATTGGTTGTGAGCATTCTAAAGCGCCAGCAAGTTTCTCAGATTTAGAACCATTTCCTTCATCGCGATTTATCCTACCTACCATGCCTTCTACTGAAGTAAATTGTGAGATGGTTTCTTGTAGCTGATCATCAAGTACCGTTCTATCAGTGACAACAATGACAGAGTCAAATAGCTTATTACCTTCAGCAGTATGAATGGCAGATAATTGATGTGCAGACCAAGCAATAGAGTTTGATTTACCTGAACCAGCACTATGTTGTATTAAATACTTCTGGCCAGGACCCTCAGTGCGAGCAGCATCAACTAATTTACTAACAACATCCCATTGATGATAACGAGGAAATATTAATGTTTCTTTTTTGTATTTACGGCCTTCCCAATCCTCTTTCTCTTCTATTTGTAAATGTACAAAACGCGATAGAATGTTTAATAGGTTCTCGGGCAGTAACACTTCATTCCATAAATAATCAGTAGCGTATTGATTAATATTTTCTGGTACATCATTACCAGCACCACCTTCACTTGTGCCTTTGTTAAAAGGTAAAAAATAAGTGTCGTTACCTTCCAATCGTGTAGCCATATAGACTTCATATTGGCTTACTGCAAAATGTACTAAAGCACCACGTTTAAAGGTTAATAGAGGTTCGGGCTTCTTAGTAGCTGGATCTATAGCAAAACGCGTGGTTTTATATTGTTTCATAGCATTTTGCACTGCTTGTTTAAACTCTGATTTAAGCTCAAGTGTGACTACAGGTAAACCATTAACAAATAAAACTAAATCTATTCGCCATTTTTTTGCTCTAATGCCATTTTCTGCTTCATGTTCATCAGTTGCCCAAGGTGAATACACAAGTTCTGGTACTACGCGTAAACGGTTCTTTTGGTAACGCGTCAGCGTATCAGGGTTTAAATCATGTTCAGGTTTAAACTGACATAAACTAAAACGCGTTCCTCGATCACGTATTTCGTGTCGTAAAACGCCTAGCGTACCAAAAGTACGCATTTCTTTATTAGCGGCATTAGGGTCAGCTTTGTTTAATTGTGAGGCAACACGTTCTAAAAATTTCTGTTCGGGATTAGTGGGGTACAAAGCGCAGAATTTTTGCCATTGAACGTCTTGAGTATCTTTAACAAAACCCAAAACATCTTCTTCATACAAAGCTAGTTCACGGTTATAGCTCTCTGGGTTTCCAAGTAACCAACCATTAGATATGAACTGACGAATCATATCGTTTTGGAATGTATGCTCGTTACCCTTATCCATTGTTCACTTCCCATGAATAAGAACGCTGACAACCTGGTGTCTCGAAGGAGTAATCATCACAAAACACATCTTTTAATGAACATTCATGTGCTTCTAAAGTCTTTTGGGTCATGTAAATCCTTTTATCTATTACAGCTTAATAACTAATGTTAATTACTTACAGCTCGATATAGTATTTGTTAATAACTCATGAAGAGTATCTAAATTATGGTCACTTTTAGTCGCTGATAATACTTCAGCTCTATCTAGGGCGTCTTGACATAAGACAGGTATCGAATCGGATACTTGAGTTTTATTATCATAAATACCAATACCCGCAACAAGTATTGCAAAAACGAAGCTCAATATTGAAAAATGCCTGATTGAGCTTAACATTTTATCTCTTGGTTCTTGTTCTCTTTCTTGCTCTTTACGTAACAAGGTGTAGCTCATCGCTAAGAAAACAAATGCAACACCAGATATTCCAAGCTGTAAAATATTTACAATATCGCTCGCAGAGAAGCCTAAAATACTCATTTACTATCTCCAACATTGCACAAATAACTCTCATCAGTCCACGCACCATCATTCCATGCTTTTTCTACACCTAAGGGGAGTTGGGCTAAAAGTGAATCTGGAATATAGCCAGATGTTTTTGGATGATTTTGAACCGAGTGTTGAATCATAGTAACGACAGCTTTCGCTGTGTCATTGCATATCTTGACTGCATCAGGATGTTTTTTTTCAGAAAGGTTCAAGGTTGCAGAAGCTAATACAAGCCTAGATTGAGGATAGAGGTAGCCATCTACTAGTTTGACTTTAGGAGCATCTTCACCTAGTTCATTTACATCAAAACTATTCAATGAACCTGCCAATATTGGCGTAGCTAACAAATCAATCGCGACTCGCTTAATTAAGGCTGATAGCACGTGTTCATTTCCTCTCCCTGACTTTTCTACTTGCACCCCCATCCATTTGAAGCCACACAAGTCAGCATTTAGCTCATGCTTATCTAACATGACCTTACTATCGAACAAGCCTGGTTTTAATTGTAATTTATATATTTCAGCCCATACATTTTTAGTTTCAACAACGGATTTACTCGTTATAGGACAAATATTGCCATTAAAATGATAACCTTCATGCCCTAATATAAATGAAAATGCATACCCATTTATTTCATTATAAATATCTATAGCCGTTGATAATATAATGTTTTTAGTGTCCGGCTTAATAACATTATTTACGTGTGAATATATATCAACAACTAAAGAGTAAATAGCATTTAAATCATCTGCACTTAAATTCCTACGAGCGATAATTGATTTCCCCCTGTGGGTAAATATCTTATCATCATCGTATTTTTCAGCATCAGCTAATAACAGTGCATCTACCCAACTCAACTTAGGTGCCTCACTTAACACGGTTACTTTTTTATCATTAGATAAATACATAAAAGCAGCTTCAGCGGCTAGCCACGCAGACGCTCTAGTAATAAGTGCTAATGGTTCTTCTCGACAATATATAGCACTACTGTCTGCATAACAGGCTAAATCCGGCTCTTTTTCACACCCTCTCGCCATAAATGCGAGTTCAGCATCGTCGTCAACTATTGCAAAAACCCTTGCTGCCGTATCACTAATAACTTTACGGTACTTTTTATCAATTTCAGTCGCGTTTTTACCGTAGCATACTGCTAAACGCCATTCTTTCGCTTGTAATGTATACGAACTGAATAAAGTAAGAGTAAAGAAAATAAAAAAGGCTAATCGCATGACATCGCCTCCGATAACGCCTGCCATAACAGTGATAACTGATAATGCTCAATCATCGCCGTAATAGTTTCTATTGGTAATTTTTTACCATTTTTTTGATAATAATCTAGGGAAGATCGTACATAAGATTCGGTTTGGTTCAACTCATATTTCGCTTCAAAAATACCGTTTTTTTCTTTATCCCAAATTCTAATGACCATAGATGATTCAGCTATTTTTTCCTGTGACGGTATAAGACCATGCCCCGCATACCATTCCTGAAATGCTGTTCGGGTTTTAGCTTGGCAATTTTTCAATTTAGCCAATATGGTAGTGGTAAAATATCGTTGCATCTCCATTGCATCTCCATTGCACCGCCAGCACTGGCATTCGGTTCTTCAATTGCAGAAGAGAAGTCATCAACAGCCGTCATTCCTATTAGTGGGGTAGGTATATTAAGAATGATTTTTTCTTCAGTCAAAGCGATAGTATTAACTGACTCTTTTCCAAGACAATAAAACGAGAAAAGCATTAAGATAATTAAGTTTTTGAACATTCCTTGCTCCTTCAATTATTTTAGCGGTTTTAAAGTTGTATAACCTTTACGATATCACATATTTATTCTTATCTTTATTAGCTTATTTCGTTCAGCCTTTTACTTTTTTGTATTCGTTAGCGTTTTTACTGCATCAGCTAAGTCTTTATCAACTTGTGTTGGTTGTAAATCAATAACTCGTCTAAACTTGTCGTATTCTTGCTTAGCTTTTTGTTTTACTTGCTCTGCTGATATTTTTCCCGCATGGGTTAATACATCAAAATCACTTAACTTAAGAAAATCATCTAACTTCTTAGACCAATCAATCATTTTCATTAACTTGCCATTTCGCGCCTGCAGCTCAGCAAACTCAAGATAAGACGTTACTAAACGATTTAAGGTTTCTAGCTCAACCTCAGACAAGAAGTTCTTACCTATTATCGCCTCTTTACGAGTTGGCTCTCTGCCTTTACCTTTACCAGCATAATTGGTTAAACCTAAGTGCGCCTTATCAGCATCTATACGTTGGTAAGCAATTTCTGCAGCCGTGTGACCATGCGCCGCCCAATGCATTTTATTTTGTACTTGAGAAAAAAAATTCACGCTTTGCTGAGCTTTACCATCGTAATCAATACTTGTTGCATAAATATCGCACACTTTACGCCAAAAAAGTTTTTCTGATGATCGAATATCGCGAATACGATTAAGTAATTCTTCAAAATAAGGACTAGATTCAGGTTGCTTTAAGCGCTCGTCATCCATCACAAAACCTTTAACTAAATACTCTTGTAAGGTTTTGGTAGCCCATTGTCTGAATTGCACCCCTTCTTTCGAACGAACGCGATAACCTACGGCTAAAATAGCTTCTAAGCTGTAATGTTCAATTTCTCTTGTGACCTGTCTAGAACCTTCTTGGCGAACTATTCGGAATTTCCGAATGGTTGCATTTTGATCAACCTCACCATCGTTATAAATATTAGATAAATGCTCATTTATGGTAGGTACACCCTTCTGATATAAGTCAGCAATTAGCGCTTGAGTTAACCATAAGCTATCAGATTCAAATCGACATTCAACTTTAGTACTACCATCAGCACTATTAAATAAAATAAACTCACCATTAGGTGCTTCGGGCATTAAGTTATTACTCATTAATTACTCCGTTATTTTTCATGTTCTAGTGTTTTAGCTTCTGTTTGTGCTTTTTTCTTATCAAACTTGTCTTCCAATTGCGCTTGTGGTGCTTTTAATCTTTCTAATTTAGCTAACCGAGGGAATATTGCTAATACCTCTTCAACAATATCAAACGCCAGCAATAAGTCATCTTCATCTACATTATCAGAATGAGTGCCTTCATTACCTACTAAACGTAATGTATTCAGAAAGCTTGCTTCTGTTGGGTACTTGGTTTCCAACTCTTTTATTTGTCGAGCAAGAGCATTTGGCTTCATACCTAACTCACTACAGAACTTTTCTATTGCTCGCCTCAACTTACTAGCAGATGAGTTGGTATCAATATGAAAGTAATTAAACGCACCTAATAGTTCTAACTGTATTGATGCTGGAACGGTAGGACTAATTTCAAACATAGGCACAGGTACTGAAAAGTGATCTATTTTATATAGAGAAGGTAATTGCTTTTTTTCCGTATCCTGCTCAGCCTGTTCTTGAGACAAACCTGTAACCGTTATATTGTCATTGCAGCTGGCGCAAGTCATAAAGGCTGTAAACTTACAAAAGTGATAATTTGGTTTTACTACTTCATGGTAGATCACTGCTGCCGCACCAAATAACCCTAATACAGAATTACTTCCCAGCATTTTCCCAATGAGTTTTTCTTGTACTACGGCTTTTTCTTTTTGCTTGGTAAGTTCTAAGTTAAAGTGGCGCGAAGCAATTTTTTTGTAATTATTAGATACTTCACGACTAATGATACTACTTTCATCTATGTTCAATGATTCTTGATGGCAATAAGGGCAAGGTAGGTTGGGGTACTCATCTAAGGCGACGAAGCCTAATATTGATTTCCATTTGCTAGTATTCACGAACTAAATCCTTTTAAAACTTCTATGATCTCTTTACTGAAAATAAAACTGAATATTGAAAAAGTGCCTAATAAATAAGGAGCTATAATATCTAAGTTTTCTCTATGGGTTAAATACCTGGTTGTACGATACCTAAATTCATATTTTAATATTCTAATATATGCCTTAAAGTTAATTTCATCTTTAGCTGTTTTTTGCTTTTGTTCTGTATCTTTTTCTTTATTTTTATTTTTATTTTTATTTTTAGCTTCCTCACTTTTAATACACATTAAATCAACTGTAGCAAAATTCTCATGACCAGAACCCGTGCCAGAAAACCAAGTATATTCAATATGCCTTCTGAAAAAAGGTGAACAACGATATTTAGCTTTATAAGGGCCACAATCTTGATTATTTTGATCTCGTATTAAATTTTGTGGTTTTAAATCATCAATTAACCCTTCACTAATATCTGCTTCTTCATCATACAAATGAAAATATCTATCGCCTAACATTCGTTCTGTCCATACTTTATAAAGTTCATCATGATATGGGCGAGCATAGTTGTAGTAGCGAATCATTAGGAAAGCGATGGATAGTAGTAATAAATAAGCAATACCATCTTGATTAGTGAAGCTAATCTTCATGATAAAGGTATTTGCCTCTACCACTTTTGCGCCAGAGAAAGCGATAGCTAATAGAATGAGTGAAACTACTGTCAGCAATTTACGCTTAGCTTTTAACCCTTCATCAGCGTCAATACGCTGAGTTAGTGTTAATTGCTTTGGTGGCTCTACAGCAGCTATTGGAATAGGTGAAACTATTGATACTTGCACTGTTTTATCAGTCATTAATAGTCCCTTGGGCTGAGGATTTAGGAGCCTGCCAGCTTCTTACATCTATTTTCCCCGTAACGGCTGCGGATATTAGTGCTGTACGGCGTTCTTGCATTAACGTAACGGCATACTCTGCTTTGTTGATTAAATCATCGCACTTAGAGGTGTAAGATCGGATGTACTGGTAAATTGCAGCTTGTTCTTTTTTTGGAGGAAGTGCAAAAATAAAATTATTTATAATATCAGAAGGCACACGCTTTAAGCCCCCTGCGCCACTCATTGATGCTGTTGCAATTTCCATGAATATATCTTCTTGAAGTCGATAATATAGATAGTCATTTAGTATTTTTGAATTTGCTCTTAATACATATATCTCAGAAGAGCCGAAACCTATGCCATTTTCTAATCCTCTAGCTACAACCATGTTTTTATTTTCAAAACATGGGGTTACTTTGGCCATCAAAACATCTTCGTTCTCAAAATATGTATATCCATCAATAACCTCGCCGACGATGCGAACTTCGTCCAAAACAAGTATATCTGTTTTTAACTTCTCCATTGGAATGAAGCTGCATTTATTTGTTCTGGCATTTTCAACGTGTGATTTTTTGGGGGTTAACTCTGCAACATACTTAATTTTACTTACAACCCACCCTTCTGGCACTTCACCTAACCACTCAATACCTGAATCGCGCATTGGGCCTCTTGGGTTTAGACCTTTGGTGACAGCATGACTGATCACGGCTTGCCGCTTTTCTTTTAGTAGTTTTATTAGCTGTTGTTGTTTTTCTATCAGAGTATCGATTTTGTCGGTTTCGTGGTCGAGGAAGTAGGCTATTTTTTCTTGTTCTGAATATTCAGGAAGAAGTGTATAGAAGCACTTAAATTCTTTTACATTAAGATTATCCTTACCAAATCCAAACTTTAGCCGGTGAACTTCAGCTTTACCGTATGCTGAATTAATACAATAAGTTAAATACTTATTTAACAACCCTTCACTGGTTGTCACAATTAATGTTGTAAATGTATGGCAATCATCAAATTCTTCAGGAACGATACAAGCCAACCCAAGATTTGATCCTGTATGTACAGCAATTACATCTCCCTTATACACTACTTTTCCAGAATTAGCAGCCGCAAATTTTTCATCCAAATACAACATATCTGAACCATCAAAGTATCCCTCTTTAATGTTCATATTTCGTATGATTGGAACACCTTTATCCCTGTAATATCCAGTAACAGATGTAGCTAATCCGACTGAAATTCTTTTTGTGGCAATTGATAGTGACTGCACTACCCAATGAGAGGGTAACATTCCCAAACATTCTATTCCTGAGTTTTTATACTCAGGATAAGCCATATACTTTCCGCTCAAGGTTTTTTCGCCTGCCATTACGAATGCACCTCTTGCAGAAGGTTCATTATCTCGGCAGAAACAGCATCTAAATCTGCATCAATTTCGACTAAATCTCTTGGCGGTTGATACTGATAAAAGTGGCGATTAAACGGAATTTCGTAACCTACAATGCCTATTTTTTGATCTTTATCGTCTTTTTTATTGGCATCTATCCACGCATCAGGCACATGCGGTTGAACTTCTTTTTTAAAGTAAGCTTCGTTGATGTCATTTACTGCTTGGCTAGGGTCAAGAGCTACATTTTCATGATCACGTAAATCACCATCAGCTTTATATTCCAAGACTCTCTTTCCGTTACCTGCACCACCGCTCTCTTCAAACAAACCATAAAAAGGGTCAGCTGCGGCTTTGTGTACCTTCTTAATAACTTTTTCAGCTGCTGGGTTTTTCCAACTAACTGCCGCAGTAATTTGTTTTTTCTCTTTAGCTTCGAGTTTACTATCTGTGTCTTTACAAGCATGACTAATTACAGCATCGAAAGTATTCATGTCGTCGCATTGTGCATTACCAATCAAGTATTGTAGTTTCTTGGCTTTCAATAATATAGATTGTTGCATCAGCCATGTTTTACTATCGAGTAAGTCATTAATTTGTTTTTCTTTTAAGTCACTAAAGTGGCTTTTTACATAAGCGCGAACTTCTATAGCGACATTATCCAATATTCCATATTTCTCACAGTCAGTATTATCTGACCAGTTGGCGCCAAACTCTTCATACACCCACTTCATCGGTGCGTTTAATGGTTTGGCGGCAAAACGTAGCTCAGCAATACGTTCATCACTGAATTGGTAGCTTTCACGTAGTGGGCGCTCGATGGTTATTCGACGATAACCAAACTCATAACTAGCAAATATTTTACTAGCGAAGGTTTTTGGTGCTTCGGTTTTAGGGTTAGCTGATTGTCTGCCGCGATTACTTTTTGTTTCTGCTACTTTGTTTAAGCCTAATTCATTCAATGTAGTAGCATCAACCACATCAAATTCACCAAAGGTACGAGTGATTAAGGCAATGTCATCAGAGTTCATTTCATTACGTTTACTACCTAACGATTTTCGCATTTTTCCACAGAGGTTTACGCCGTTAATAAGCTGTACTTTACCTTTGCGTTCATCAGACTTTTTATTTGAGAGTATCCATATATAAGTAGCGATACCTGTGTTGTAAAACATATCTGTAGGCAATGCGACTATGGTTTCGAGTAAATCAGTTTCGAGAATATAACGGCGTATTTCAGATTCTCCTGAACCTGCTCCACCCGTAAATAATGGTGAGCCGTTAAGAATAATACCAATACGACCGCCACCATCACTTGCACCTCTAAGCTTATTAAGCAGATGCATTAAAAATAACAATGAGCCGTCAGACACTCTAGGTAGTCCTGCACCAAAGCGCCCATCAAAACCTTTTAGTGTATTCTCATCTTTAATGGTTGATTCAATCTTTTTCCAATCTACGCCAAATGGTGGATTAGATAACATGTAATCAAACTTATCAGCGTAAAGTTGATCGTAAGATAGCGTATTACCTAGCTTAATGTTGGTAACGTCTTGCCCTTTAATTAACATGTCGGCTTTACAAACAGCGTAACTTTCAGGATTAAGTTCTTGCCCATAAGCACGCATTACTGCTTGTGGATTTAATTCGTGTACGTATTCCATTCCTGAAGAAAGGAAGCCCCCCGTACCAGCTGTAGGGTCGTAAATTGTGCGGATAATGCCTGATTTAGTTAGAGCATCATCATCTTCCATAAATACTAACGAAGTGGTAAGTCTAACAATATCGCGTGGGGTGAAATGTTCACCAGCGGTTTCATTTGACCCTTCAGCAAATCGTCGTATCAGTTCTTCAAAGGTTAGTCCCATATCGTGATTGGTTATGCCAGTGGGATTTTGAGGGCTTTTGGGACTCAAATCAGTAGCGCGTACTTTTTGTACCACCTTCCAAAGTAAGTCAGCATCATTGAGCTGGCCAATAAATTCAGCAAAGTTGAAGTATTCGAATATTTCACGAGCGTCTTTAGAAAAAGCTTGAATATAACTTTCAAGGTTAGCTTTGATACCAGACTCACCTAACTTAGACATATCCATTTTTGAGGTATTAAAAAAGCTTAATCCTGCAGGGTTACTTACAGATTTTGTTGCCCTTAGTAACATTTGTTCTTGAGCTTCTTCTGACAAAGCCATTTTTGATAATTTTTCAACTTCGGCTAACACTTGTTCTTTGCTTTCTTCTAATACGCCTTCAAGACGTCGTAATAAGGTAAAAGGGAGAATAATACGACCGTATTGAGATTGTTTAAAGTCACCACGAAGAAGGTCAGCAATAGACCAACAAAAGGTTGCTAGATTATTAGGAGTTTGGTTCATTTAATTTCTCTTTGTTAGTTTAATCGCCAGTTTATGCGTAAGGTTGAAAACCATTATCGTCTTGGCTCATTAAACACATTAATTTAGGGTGATAAAATAGTTTTTCTTTGCCCTGTTGCATTTCTTCTAGCACGCCAATTTCTGCCAGTTGTTTTAAATAAACTGAAGCCGTTTGTCGTTTAGCAATATCGCGTTCAACTAAGTTATTAATACGGCAATATGGTTGCTCAAAAATAGTTTGAACAAGTTCATGGCTATATATTTTAGGCAAAGCTACTTGTATATAGTTACTGGTATTTTCAATAAGGGATCTTATTGCTGCTATTTTTTTGGTTGTCCACTGCGCCGTTTCAGTGACACCATTAAGAATAAAAACAATCCATTCTTCCCAATTAGCATTTGAGGTTACACTTGTTAATAGTCGGTAATAGTCCGCTTTATGTTGGACGATATAGCGACTTAAATACAAAATTGGCAAGGTTAAAAGCTCTTGCTCTAATAAATAGAGGATATTGATTATACGGCCTGTTCTGCCATTGCCATCGTGAAATGGGTGAATAGCTTCAAACTGATAATGACTAACTGCCATTTTAACTAGTGGGTCGATATCATCTTCAGCATGTAGAAAGTTTTCCCAATTAGTTAATAAATCTCTTATAGCTGCTTCACCAATGGGTGGGGTATAAACTATTTCTTGAGTATCTTGATTACTAATTACCGTGCCAGGCACTTTTCTAATATCCATACCCGTACCTTTCAAGGTACTGCATACATCTACCGTAGTATTTGTACAAAGCGGGCGTTTAGCTAATTGAAGATAACCGTCGTACAATGCGGTTCTATATCGTAGCGCTTCCTTGGTTGCCGGATCAGCTAAGCTATCTTCCTGAGAAAACTGAAATAACTTATCGGTAGTGGTAACAATGTTTTCTATTTCTGAACTGTCTTTTGCTTCTAATAAGGGTAGAAGATTTACTAATAATTCTTGATTCGGTAATAATTCGCCTGCTTGTTTTAGTTCAGCAAGTGCGGCACGCGCAGGAATACAGGCTTTGAGAATAGGGATAGATTCAATGTTATCTATAGCGGGTGGTAATAACGGCATATTATTAAAAGGAGTTTCAGCTTGCCATGACATGTTTATATATTCTCAATATTTCGACATGAAAATAGTATATGTTGATCGGATCGACACGTAAAGGTGTTATGTCGAATAAATCACAATATATCGTCATGTTCAATTGTCATGTGGATGGTATCGACATAGTGAGTGTGTTGCCTATTTTTAATTGGACTCAGTGGTTAGCACTTACACAAAAAACAACAAGAAACAAAAAGCCCCGATTAACGAGACATTACACTTCACAGCACGCTTACGAATACACAAGCCAACCACTTTACCCACCCCCATAGCGTTACTTAAGGCGTAAAGTAACTACAAGTTTAATTTCGGCAAGACATCTCTAAACGAATCTCTAATACGAGCTATATCATTAACTACATAAACATTATCTGTCATTGATGCAAAGTGAACTGCTGACAACATCACTAAACCATTTGAGCTGATCATGATCTGTTTAAGTAACTGTAATGGATAACCATCTTTATGACGTTGCATTGCGTGAATCCCACCATGAACAAAGGAGCTTGAAGCTTTCCACGTCAAATGTCTAAATTCACTCAGCATACGTGTCGCTTCTGCGGGAGCTTTTCCATCGATTTGTTTGATCATCTCAGAATGAGATGGCAAACCATTGTCTGCGTTCGCGGTATCTGCCGACAATTTCTGCATAATTCGCTCAACTTTATTATCTGTTGCTCCCCAAAGAAGCCACACTGATCTTGTTAGCGCATCGAACTGAAGCCTTAGAACTGCCATTGCTGATGTGTAATTTCCTACATCCATTAAACTTTGAAGTGAGTGAGCATGCTCAACGGCCACATCGCACATAATCCAACTTCCAAACCAGCGATTAATGTTCTGACCGGGACCAAGAATAATTATTGGGTTAATTTCTTTTATCAATAAATTAGACTTTGCTAACAAAGATTCCATTTAGTTAACCTTGTCTATCACAAGTTGTATATCACACTCATCATTAACCAAGTCATAAGGTACGACATTAAGTTGTAACCCTGGTTTAAAAGAAAAGTGTTCAAGTGGTGTTTCAAAATTTTCATGTTTGGGATAAATAAGATACAACTCACCTTCCCCGTTCATATACTTTTCGCCATAGGCAAACAGTTGATACATATCTGATTGAGCAAGATTATACTTATCCTTACCCGTCTTTAGGTTTTGATTAAGCAGCTTCCACTTAGTATCCATTACGCTAACAATAGTCTTGTCGTTATAAACAACAATATCAGGGCGCAGCTTGAACCAGTTTTGCTCCTTATGCTTTGTTAATGCTTTACTCTGGGTTTGCTCTGTTATTCGAAGCGGCTTACTTATCTGGCGTTTTAATTTTGCAGCTACATATCGCTCAAATAACACTTCCATTGGAAAAAGAAACGATACGCCGTTATTCACTCCACTCATCGTTATCGGCGACTGTTGGCTAAGTATCAATTCACACCAAGGCTTTATATCTCTATAGTGCGCAAGGGTGCGATCTTTCGACCACTTTCTAAAATCACTTTTGTAATCAGTAGATTTTTCAATATCATGAAATACAAATAATAATTCTCTAGCTAACCTTTGATTATTTGTACTTTTTGCCCACTTAAATACTTGCGCTATCGCAGAATGTAATATTCTATTTTCCGCCCTGTCGGTGGTAAAAACATCATGAGATACTTGAAAATAGTGCTGGCGACCAGGACGCTGCCTGATCTGTTTAGCTGTAAGCAGCTGTCCTTTCAAAAACGAAGTTTCTTTTTCGATACGCTTATATTGGCTTCGAAGCCCTCTTTTAATCAGCTTCGATGTTGCTTGTAGAAATTGGGTTATCAGCACCTCAAACAATGGCTGTTTTAGGGTTTGTAAGCTCGACTGGTGAAACTGCTCTAACTTTAACTTTTCAACAACTGACAACATCTTTAATAAAGTTTTTCTCGCTAACTCTGGATTTTCATCATTAGCGGTTACTTTAGGTAGTATTTCAATGCGGCTACCACAGGGAGTATCGAGCACACCAACAAAGTTAACCACTTGTAAAGCAATGCTTTTACCTTGGCGCTTAACTCTAATAAGCTCTCGGTTACTTTCACCGACACCTTGCCCATTCACTAATAGCCACTCAAAAGCACTTGCCGGTATTGAACTACAACTAATATCGCAATTATTACCGCCTTTAACTAAGAGACCATACTCCCGTATGGTTATTTCTTTAGTTAATTGGCTCATAAATACCAATATAAGCTAGAGGGTCTGTTAAAGCAGCGTTATTACGAATGTAGGGCTGAATACCAGTTAACTCCCACTCATCGCCCATTAATTTACTAATTTCAGACGACTCAAATTTTTCGATAATAAAGCGTAGATTATTGTCTGACTTCAATTGGTCACCTAAAACTTGCCCAACCCGCTCCCAATCTTCAAAAAAGTATTCTTCAAGTAGAGGTAATATTTGTAACTCAAAAATACTAGTTAACTTTTTAATTTCCGGCTGATCTTTTAATGATAAAAAGAAGCTATGACCGATTGTATGCTCCCTATCGTAAAGTAACTCTATGCGCTTGTTTATCGTTTCAACCAGTCTCCTGATATTAATACCATCAATGTCTGGAATATCTTCCAACACATCATAATCAGTCATCATTTCAATAAACTCAAAACGACGCCTTAATGCTATATCAACTTGTGCTAACGACTTATCTGCAGTATTCATAGTTCCTATTAAGAATAGGTTTGAAGGTACTGAGAATGGAGTTTTTGAATAGGGTAGTTTTACAGTTATTGTTTCTTCACCGCCGGCACGCTTGCTTGGTTCTATCAATGTTATTAATTCACCAAAAATGTTAGCAATATTACCGCGATTAATTTCATCAATAATTAAAACAAATGGTTGCTCTTTAGCGCTACTTTTTACAGCATTGCTTTCTGGATCTTTTACGCCTAAATGTTGTTTCAAATACAGTAAAAATCCTTCAACATATGAAGAATTATAAATACCGTCTTTAGAGCCAGATAAATATAACTTTCTTACATTGGCAATTGACGCTACATACTTAGGGTCTGTGCTTTCAGTTGAGCGTGGAAAAACTTTGAATGTTGCTCCACCAGAAAACTCAATTTCAAATGCTCTACCACGTACGGTTTTCATCTCTATACGCTTATCAGCTTCTTCACATTTTTCTTGTAACTGCTTAACCGCTTTATCGAATGAATCAGCAGCCACCACACCACCAACGCTTGACGACGCGCGATCACAAATAGCTTTAAATATACCATCTTCAACGTCATAACTGACTTGATTGCTTTCACCTGTAGAAGCTTTAATTCCTTCAACAAAATCTTCATAACTGAAACTTTGATGGAAAGTAACAAAGCTGATTCGGTTAGCTTTTAATAGACTATCAAAGTGTGCTTTAAGTGCAGTACGGTTGGTATGATTTTCTGCTAAAAATTGTGGTGCTATTATCTCAAGTGCTTTGATAATGGTAGAATAAGTTTTACCTGTTCCAGGAGGGCCATAAAGAATCTGATTTAAGTTTGGTGCTGATAGTTCTCTTGTCTTTGTCATTACGGTGTAATCTCCTTTAGGCTCTGTTATAAGAGGTTTGTTGATATCCCCTTTCCATAAACGCCTCAACGGTGCTACATCATAATAATCGAGTTCATTAGTCTCAAATTCTTTTTCAAATTTCTGACGAAGCTTATATAAGCGCTGATCGGCCTCTCTTGTTTTCATTTTATTGAACTGAGCACTAGTAATATCAGTACATTGAATCAATATTGCTTTCCTATCTGTGTTGCCAAAAATACGCTCATGAAATTCTGGATAAAACAGATACAACAACATATGCCTTAATTGACGTTGTTCATTTTCGGGCACCTGCTCTAACCATAATGAAAATTCTTGGTAATCGTCTAATAGAGTAATGCGCTCTTTTTGAGGTAATGATAATAGCTTTTTAGTGATATTAATGAAGTAACAAAGTTCACGCCAGCGCCCAGTATTATATGCAGTGCCTGCGCTACCGATACCAGAAAGCACATCACTATTAAGGTATTTATCGTATATATCTGTACTTATCTCTGAAAATTTTTGCCCCGAAAACTCAAGAACTTGTTTAATATTTTTTCTTGAAGTTTCTGCGCCGATATTGCTTGGACATAACAACATAAACCACATCATTTCACTTGCAAGTATTTTAGCTTGTGGGCTAGCCTCAGCTAATTGAACTTTTAACTTGCTAAAAAAATCGCCTTCACCTTCATCTAAGTTTTCAACAAAATAAACAACTAATTCTTTCACACAGTCAGGTGTCCAAACTGACTCGCTGGTGAAAAGTGAACCACCATCGATAAGGCATTCTTTTTTGAAATCACTTACCGCAGTTATAGCTGCTTTGGAACTTCTATCACCACAAAATATAGCCATTACTTCCACTAATCCTTAATCGAATAAACCAGTATTGAATAGCCACATATTTTTCGAATATGAAAGCACCTTCCAATATATAAATACCTTTATACTTTTTCTTCCAATTTTTTCTTAAAGTCCTTTTCAACGCTAGCATGAAAGGCTTCATCTACAGGGAAACAGCGCATATAGCCATTTTCACTCAGTGACAGCCATTTCGATAATGCTAAAGGTATTGCTCTTCCTTGTTCTGTATTCATACCTTTTAAATAATTATCTGGCATTTCAACGAAGTCTGACACAATGAATGAGCCTACGGTCGGAAAATTAACACCGCCATATCGTTCGGTGTAATCATATTCAAGTAATGTTTGGCCCTCATAAATTTCACTAATCCAATTACGTTTAACTATTTGACCTGTCACTAATAAATCATGTTTGAATAACAATGCGCAACATGCGGTAAAATATGCACGAGACTTCCAATAATGAATTCCCCAGCGCCCTAAAAAGTGGTACTTGTATATTTCACGTTGATTTATTTCACCTATAGGCTCTGCGATCACAAATAATGAGTCGTTATAAATATTCATTAGTTTTTTATCGGCTATCAGTGCATAAGCAGATAGTTTGTCTGCATCTGTTTTTTCGACTAAGTCAGCTATGTATGAATCAAACCTTTCAGGGTGTTTGTAAAAGTCAGGAATATTGTAAATTTCGGTAGAACTACCTTCAAGCCAATCTTTATTTACTCCAAATAATACAGCGGCATCATTGATAATTTCAGACGTGATTTTTTCTAGTAGCTTTTCATCGGTAGCGCAAAAAGGAATATCTAAACCATGGCCAAAAAACTCTTCAATTTGATTACGGTGAACACCGTGAGATTCAAATAATGTGATTAAGCGTGTGGCGATAGTTTGTTCTACAACTTTAGGTTGTTTAGCTTCTTTTTCTGATGGGGCTTTCCAGAAGAATTTATATGCTGCAAGTAATGTCCCTATGCAGGTACAAATAACAGCAACAATTTTAAGAATATCCATATTTCAATAAATCCCTAAAAAATATTTTATCAATAACCTCAACAATTATTACTCTGTACGATAACTGTGATCATCTGGATGAGCTGCTTCAGCTGTTACCTCAATATATTCAGGCTCACCAAAACCATTTGCCCCAATAAGTTGCTTATAAGCAAGTGTAAATTGGACATCAATGGTATCTCCACAAAACATTTTATCTTCTTGGCTAGTGCCTGAAACACAGCCTGACATTTCAAAAGAACAGGTGTTTTTTTTGGTATCAACATTCATATCATTAACTACAAATTCATTAATCTCATCAAAAATAGCATTTGTATCTGCCATTTGGCTGTTAACTTGATCTAATTCTAATATTTCAAAACCATTATCTTCAATGTAACTTACAGCTTCTTCTCTTAATGAGTCACTAGGAATCAGCTTGCAATGTTTTATCACTTCAAATACTTGAATTACGAAATCAAACAACTCACTTTCATCAATTACTTCGGTACCATCTTTATCTAAAATACTTTTCAATTCATCTATAAACTCTGATGATTCGTAAACTACAAATGATAAATTGGATAAGTTTGATTGTGTGAAATTGCTATCTGTAATTAGATCATTAGCTGTTGAGTAGCCAAATACTTTTGCAATAATTAAGGCAATAGTATCGACTTTAAGGATAAAACCTTGTTCGGCAAGATCCTCTGATAATCTAAAGATATATTGATATGCCGTAGGGAAGCGTAATGTTGCTATCTCATTCAGATGTCTAGCTTTAGTAACTTCATGGGCTTGCTTTTCTTTTTCTGCACTTCGTTGATGTTTCTCTAGCTCTAGATTCTCACTTTTTACTTTAACTTCTTCTTGCTCTGCACGAGCTAATGCTTCATTGGCCTCAGCTGTCTTCATTTCAGCTTCAGCTTGTTCTTTGTTAGCTTCTGCTTGTTCTTTGTTAGCTTCTGCTTGAGATTTTTTAACTTCTGCTTCCTTCAGCTCTTGTTCAAATTTAATTTTCTGGCCAAGGTAATCGTTATCAGGGTTTGATTTATATTTTTCTTCATTAAGTAGAGCTAACTTTATCTCTTTCGTGATATCTGTATCAACCACTTCATTGAAGCGAAGCAACTCTGCATGTCTTTTGGTCTTTTGCGTCCAAACATTTAAATACGGTAAGACAAAAACGTAAATCAGTGCCATTATCAGCGGCCATAACCAAAATTGATAATCTGAAAAATTAGTGGTCTCTTGAAAATGCTTCAAACGTTCGGACAGTGTTCCACTTCCCCAAAAAAGCAATAAAAACCGATCCCAGTTAAATAAAATCCAAGAACTTATAAAAGCACCTATCACAGGGCTAGTGATTCTTACTTGATTATCCTTTGCCCAGCTATTTAATATATCCTTCATTATTACAACTTCCTTTGCTCATCAAGCTATACAGCTTTGACTTCCTTTTTAGTTTTTGGCTTAGCTTTCGCTTTAGTGTTTATTGCAGTTAATTCAGCTTCTATGTCGCGCTAATAACACTTTTGTTAATCAAATCAAACATAACAGAAATCACATTTAACTCAAACATGATTATCTATCAAGTTATGTCATTTAAAGTAATACTTTTAAAATTACAGGTAAAGGCCTCTTTGCTTTGCGGTAGATTTATTAGTGTTAATGGTTTCTTTCGCCATCCGCAGCAATACCTTGTTTATTTTATTGCTGGTGCCGTTTATCAATTTACTCACATAAAGTTGAGTGATAGCTAATCCGGATGTTGTTGTAATACCCGAATCTTTAAAGTGTTTAACAGTACCTTTTATCGTTTTTACCACAAGGTATTTTGAAATGACTTCATCTTCGAAAGTTATTTCGTCTTTGAGCAATAAATCCCTTATTGCATTTAATTTTACTCCATTTTTTTTTGAATCTTCAACTACGTTGTATTTTTGGATTTCAAGTAAAT
>NZ_JACGWF010000079.1:0-19719 GCF_014077595.1 Colwellia sp. 6M3
AAAGCTTGCGTAATAATGGTTTTATCGGGCCACGTTGACTGACCATCTTTACGTAACTCAACATCACCTTGTTTGAAGTTAGCACCCGCTATAAGCTCTAAACCTAGTGTGTTGATGCCATGATCATCGACCATATAAATTGCCGAGCCTACCGCATCTTTATCTTCACCAGCTTCATGTTGCAGTGCCATTGACCATCCACTACCACTTAATGGCACGGCATTGATTTGAACAGCGTCAACAACCCCTGGTGTGTTGCGGATCATGTGTAAATCAGTTTGTAAATGGGCTTGAATATTATAGTCTTGTCCAAATACCGTATTGGTTAAATAGAAGGTATTTGCTTCGTCTATACCACTTTCACGCTGCATTTGTTGCTGGCGATCTTGGATCATAAATATAGCGTTGACCATAATCGCCATGGTTAAGGCAATTTGCAGGGCAATAAGTAGTGCCCCTATTTTATTGCGTGACAAAGCACGTAGTATTAGTCCTGTTTCTAACATAATAATTTCCTATTTACCTAAAGCTTATTGGCTTTTAAGTTGCTGAGCGGGCTGAATATTACAAGCGCGCCACGTTGGATATAAACCGGCCAATATCGTGGAGAAAAGGGCAAGTGATACCGCTAAAATTGCCATATTAATGTCTAAACTTGCTAAGCCTTTCATGTAATCGCCATACAAGCCCTCAACCCCCTTTAAACCTAGGTAAGCGAGTAATAAACCTAATATTCCACCTAATATCCCGATACATGCAGACTCAATAATATATTGGCTAAATAATGTGGCCTTGCTAGCACCTAAAGCTTGTCGTAAACCAATTTCAGGGGCTTTGCCTAAGAACTTAGCGAGTAATAAACCCACGGTATTAAGTAAACACACCAGTAAAAACATAAATGACATTGCCATCATCATTTGTGCATCGTCAGCTACAACTTCTTGAGATTCTAGCCATTGCATGACATTACTTAAGCGGTTATCCATTGGACGTTGAAAACGACCAAACTGTTTTTGCTCTTCTACATAGGCATTAAGAAACTGCAGATAATCCTCTTTATCTTGTTGGGTTTTTAATTCCACCCAAAATTGTGTCCAAATACATTCAGAAGCTAGAAAAGCTTTAAAGCCATCACCTGTCGGTTTCCAACAATTGGTATTACCTGAACGGGAAATTTTTTCATCGGCAATTAAATGAAAGGGCACAAATATATCTTCAGATTCATTAAACGCACCAGTGGTAATATCGTAAAATCTTGGCTTGGGTTGCCATTGATCTATAACGCCGACAATACGAAACATATTTCCTTCGAGTTTAATTGACTGACCTACAGAGTTTTCACCGCCAAAAAGTTTGTCATTGGTTTCTTTACTCAACACCACGACAAGCTCTTTACTTTCATCGCTTTGTTGTGACCAACCGCTGCCATAAATAAAAGGCACATTAAACATGGGAAAAAAGTCTGCAGAATTAGCTCTACCATTGACAATTAATGGCAGCATTTCTGGATCTGCTGGTTCAATAACACCAAAGGCTTGAGCTTGAACATTTTGACGATAAGCTTTACTGGCGCGCATTAAGTTACTTGCATCAGTATAAGTGAGCTGATCAGGCGGATTTAACCCGTCGTCGAATGGATCGTTTACATCCCAACTATCTAGTTGCACATAATATAATTGTTGGCTTTTTTCTGGAATGGGGTTTGCTGACATTAAGTAGTTTACCGTAACTGTGGTCATGGCGGTGCCAATACCTAAGCCGATAGCGCAAACCATTAAAAGGCTTAAGCCCCAATGGCGAATAATACTGATCCAAGCGAGTCGTAAATAGTAATTAAACATAATGTTATCCTTGTGCATTTTCTGGCGCTTGAATTTTTTACGCAGTCGCTTGTTGAATATTGCTGATAATATCGAGTTCACTGACTCTGCCATCTTTTACTTGAATGGTGCGTTTAGCCCGCTTAGCGAGTTGTGCATCGTGAGTCACCATTATAATCGTGGTACCTTGTTGGTTTATTTCTTCAAGTAAAGTCAGTACACCTTTAGCCATTTCAGAGTCGAGATTACCGGTTGGCTCATCAGCTAATAAGAAGCGTGGGCTAGTGGCCAGTGCTCGAGCAATGGCAACACGTTGTTGCTGACCACCGGATAATTGGCTAGGTAAATGTTTCATTCGAGAAGCAAGGCCTACACGTTCGAGGTTTTCTTCAATTCTACGTTTCCGCTCTGCGGCATTAAAACCGCGATAGCGTAATGGTACGTCAACATTGTCATAGAGGTTTAAGTCTGGAATTAAGTTGAAGCCTTGAAAGATAAAACCTATTTTTTGATTTCGCATGCGTGAACGGCCATTGTCATTCAGCTTCCCCACATCTTCACCATCTAATAAAAACTCACCATTACTGTAAGTTTCAAGTAAGCCTGCAATATTTAAAAAAGTAGTTTTACCGGAACCAGAAGGGCCGGTGACACTAACAAAGTCGCCTTCGTTAACCTGTAAACAAAAGTCACGTAAGGCATGAGTTTGAATATCAGCGGTTTGGAATATTTTATTTATATTTTTCATGATTAACATATTGAATTCCTTTATTTCTTATAATAATTATTTACTTCATGTATCTAGGTTTATTGCCGCACCAAATTCAAAGCGAAATGAACTGATGGCGTGATGAAAATGAGTTAATTTTTTATATCTGTTAAGGGCTTTAGTCACTAAGTAACACTTGATTGGCAGCATTAAAGGTATCAGTACCCGAAATAATGATTTGATCACCTAGCGTTAATCCGTTCAGAATTTCTACATGACTTAAACTGCGGGCTCCAGTGGTAATAGCGGTTTTCTCAGCTAAGCCGTTATTCACTTTGTAGGCAAAGCGACCACCACTACTTTCAAGAAACTGTCCTCGCTGCACTTGTAAGACATTTTCTTTGTACTCTAAAATTATTTGTGTGTTTAAGCGTTGATTTTGTCGAAGCTTTTTTGGCGTTTCGTGAGTAAAACGCACCCGTCCAGTAACCTGATTATTCAGTATTTCGGGGGAAATTGTGACTAGACGAGCACGAAAGGGTTGTTGTTCAAATTGAATATTAACCTCCATGCCTATGGCTAAATCATCGGCATAGCTTTCAGGTATTTCAATTTCAACTTCAAACTGTGATAAATCAACTATGGTTAAAATAGCCTGATTTTTACTGAGAAACGTTTTGTTGTTAGCGCTTAAATTACCAACAATACCGTTGACTGGCGATGCGATATTTAAGCCATCCACTTGGCGCTGTAATTCTTGAACCAATAAACTTTGACGTCGAATGTCTAATTGTAAAGATTGACTATCAAAGTCTGAACTTTCGATATTGAGTGCCGCATCTTGAACCGCATGTTTATGTTGAAGGTTAGCTTGTTCTAATTCGTCTTGGGCCTTTTCATAATCAATTTGGCTAATCGCACTTTTGCTATAACCTAAATCAGCCCGGCGTTTTTCTCTATTTGCGGTGACGAGTTTTACGTTGGCTAAATCAACTGCTTTTTGATCAATAAGACGCTGTTTTTTTGCTTGAATCTTTTGACGTTTAAAGCTTGATTGTAAGCTTTCTAAGGTGGTTTGTTGCTGAAACAAGCGGCTATTTAATTCAGGGCTTTCAAGTTGTGCAATAACTTGGCCCTGTTTGACTTCATTACCTGCTTCAATCATTAAAGTAATAGTGCCGTCTGCGGGGCTATAAACGGTAGGGCTTACGGCGGCAACAACTCGTCCTAAAACTGAAATATCACGAATAAATTCGCCTTGTGTAATTGTTGCAAGGCGTACTCGATCTAAGGCAATAGAATGTTCTGCTTTACTCCAGCGTGAAGCTGATGGTGCGACTTGCCAAATAATGCTTGCAACAATAATTGTGGCGAGCGTGATGGTTAGCCATCTTTTTTTTGTCGGTGTTGTTTTAATTATTTGAATATCTTGTTCACTAGTGTCTTTAATCGACATGACTCATTCCCCCGATGTCAAATCAGTGTTTAAATCTAAAGCAAGGCCATTTGCTAAAGTGCACTGACACATAGTAAGTCGTAGGAAGCATGAAAAAGGTTTAAAAGTAATGTGAATATTTTTAAATGGCTAGTTTATTAGCATAGGCTATAAGCTATTAACTATATGTAAACGTTGTTAATAATTATGGTTTTAGCAAGGTAGTTTTTCTTATAAATGTTAAGAGGTTAGGTATTAGGAACTAAAGTGCATACGAAAGGATTCTGTTACAAAAAGCTGAACAGCTTAATCAGTTTTTTCTCTTAGGTTATGTCGCCTTTGATAGAGAAAAGTAAATAATAAAAGTAATAGCGGGATAGTAAAGTCGATAACACGTGTATAGCGTGCATAAGGCGTAATACCTTTAACTAGCGGTACTTGTGTTGCTAACACGGCTTGTTCAAACTGTGGAATTTGTTTAATTATATTACCTTGGTGATCAACAACAGCGGTTATACCATTATTGGTTGCACGCAAAAATGGTCGGCCAAACTCTAATGCTCGCATTCTCACAATTTCTAGATGTTGATGTGGACCATGTGAGTCACCGAACCAAGCATCGTTACTCACGGTTAACAGTAGGTCAGTATGTTCAGAAAAATTAGCGCTTAATTGCTCTGCGAATGCAACTTCAAAACAAATTAATGGTAGTAAGTGATATCCATTGGCTATTAAGTTAGGTTGAACATAATCACCACGGCTAAAAGATGACATAGGCAGATTAAAAAATGGTGCTAGTGGTCTTAGCCAATCAGCAAAAGGTACAAATTCACCTATGGGTAATAAGTGGTGCTTAGCGTAACGGTTTTCATTGTTATATTGATAACTGCCTTGCTTATCTTTAGGTGATTGCTGACCAAGCACTACCAAATTATTGTAGTAATTTCTGCTGTTAACGTTGTAATCAATTATGCCTGAAATTATCGCGCTATTATTAAGTAAGGCTGAGCTTTGTGCTATTTCTAAAAAATCTTGCGCTTGGGTACTTGGCTCTACAGCGGTAATTGCTGACTCTGGCCAAATAATAATATCAGCGGGATAATGTTGTCGTGTAAGGTCTAAATATTTAAGCATGGTCGGCCATGTTAATTCTGGCGCCCACTTTAGTTCTTGTTTGATATTGCCTTGAACCATCACTGTTTTAACTGTTTTACCTGTGGGTTTTACCCATGAAGTATTTTGTAGCAGTAAGCTAACCACAGCAATTGAGCCAAGTAAGGCGATGTTTAGAGAACGTTTTTGTTGTTTAATAATAGAGACAATAGCAATACTGATGATAATAACTAATGCACTGATACCTTTTTCCCCTAGGATTGGGGCAAAAGCCGCTAACGGACCATCAATTTGGCTATAGCCTATTGTTAACCAAGGAAAACCGGTGAGTAATACACCACGTAAAAATTCACTGAATAGCCAAAAAGGCAACAACAGCCAAAGGTTAAGTTTTTTATCAGGGGAAAAGCGCGCAGAAACGTAACAAGCCAGTGCGAGAAATAAAGCTAAATATAAACACAGGAGTATCATCAGTAATATCGAAACAGCCAGTGGTAAACCACCAAACTGATCGATACTAACATGCACCCAACTAATGCCAGCAGAAAACCAACCAAAAGCAAATATAAACCCTTGCTTAGCCGCGGCTTTAGCTGATTTTCCTTGTATTGTGTATAACCATGCCGGCAACAGTATTGCCATCAGCCAATAATAAGAAAATGGCGCGTAGCAAAAAACTAAAGCTAATCCCAAAAAGAAGCTGAGTATATTTTCTTTAGCAGTGATGTTGCTAATCATTCGTTTAAAGAATCTAGTCAGCATAAAGATTAATCGGCGACTTTACCTGCAACAACATGTTCTTTTGGTACAGTAATTTGCACGGTTTGAATACGTCGACTATCAGCTGCGGTGACTTTAAATATGACTTTATTGATGGTGATTTTTTCACCTTTTTTCGGCATGTGACCAAAGTGCTGAATAACAATACCGCCAATAGTGTCAGCGTCACTTTCATTAAACTTGAAATTAAAGTAATTGTTAAAGTCAGTTAAATCGGTCAGCGCTTTTACTTGATAAACTTGCCCGGCAAGGTATTTAATGTCTTCTTCCATTGCATCATCGGTTTCGTCTTCAATTTCGCCTACGATCAGCTCTAGAATATCTTCTATGGTAACAACCCCTGAAACGCCACCGTATTCATCAACAACAATAGCCATATGGTAGCGTTGTTGGCGAAACTCTTTTAAAAGCGGGTCAACCTTTTTACTTTCAGGAACAATAATCGCTGGTCGAATAACCTTTGAAATGGTGAACTCTTCATCAACTTGGTTAAAACCGTATGCTAATAAATCCTTTGCTAAAAGAATGCCTTCAACGTCATCAATATCTTCATTAATTACTGGAAACCTTGAATGACCAGAATCAACGATAATAGCTAGAGATTTTTCTAACGGCTCGTTTATATCTAAGGTGATCATTTGTGAGCGTGGGATCATAATATCGCGTACACGCATGTCAGAGACAATGAGTACACCTTCGATCATTTGCTTAATTTCGGGATTAATAAGTTCGCGGTCTTCGGCATCGTTTAATGCTTCGACTAGCTGGTCTGTGTTTCTCGGTTCTCCGGTAAATACTTGCATAATTTTATTCAAGATAGATACATTTGAAGAACCGTTACTAGAGTGGGGTTGGTCGTCGCTCATAGAGCCTTTTTAATTCCTTGTTGGTTTATTTGATTTAATCTAAAATAGTTAGGTTAGTTTGTAACCGATTTTCATTAAATTCAAGTAATAAATTGTAGCTTACTCGCTTTAGTAAAATATAGCTGAAGCGGTGTAAGTTTACGTTAACTTTATTTTATTAATTTATTTCATACGGCGCAGGATAACCCAAGCCCATTATTATCTTTGTTTCTAGTGCTTCCATTTCATCTGCTTCATCATCTTCAATGTGATCAAAACCGAGTAAATGCAAGCAGCCATGTACTGTCATGTGTGCCCAATGCGCGTTAACATTTTTTTGCTGTTCTTTTGCTTCTTGTTCAACAACATCAACACAAATGACAAGATCACCGAGTAAGTCGAGTTCAATACCTTCTGGCACATCAAATGGAAATGATAGCACATTAGTTGCCTTATCTTTCCCTCGATATTGATGGTTAAGCGCTCGGCTTTCTTCAATATTTACCAATCTGACGGTTAGTTCAAATGGCTTATTATAGGGGACAAGTGCGGCTTCTACCCAGCGCTGAAAATCAATGTTTTCAGGAATAGCTTTATCATCACAAGCTATTTGTAAATCGACAATAATATTAGCCGAGTCATTCGCCATGTTTGTTTTCACTGTCGCGTACCAAAGCTTCAGCTTTTTGTTGTTGTTCGCGATATTGTTGTTTTTCTACTTTTATGCGATTTTCTTTTTGTTCGAAAGCTTCATAAGCTTCAACTATATGCGCTACAACAGGGTGACGAACAACGTCTTTCGATTGAAAAAAGTTAAAACTAACACCTGGAATGTCGACCAATACTTCGATGGCATGGCGTAAACCTGATTTTTGTCCACGTGGTAAATCGACTTGGGTAATGTCGCCAGTGATCACAGCACGTGAGTTAAAGCCAATACGGGTTAAAAACATTTTCATTTGTTCTACTGTCGTATTTTGACTTTCATCAAGGATAATAAAGGCATCGTTTAATGTTCTACCACGCATGTAAGCTAATGGTGCTACTTCGATAACATTACGTTCAATAAGCTTTTCAACTTTCTCAAAGCCTAGCATTTCAAATAAGGCGTCGTATAAGGGACGTAAATATGGGTCAACCTTTTGAGATAAATCTCCAGGTAAAAAGCCCAGTTTTTCGCCAGCCTCTACAGCAGGACGTGTTAACAAAATACGTCTAATTTCTTGACGTTCTAATGCATCTACTGCACAAGCAACGGCTAAGTATGTTTTACCTGTACCTGCAACGCCTACACCAAAACTAATGTCGTTAGTAATAACATTTTGAACATAGCTTTGCTGATTTTCATTGCGAGGTTTGATAATGCCGCGCTTGGTCTTTATCGTCACCATGTCGTCGTATTTAACATCAATTTTACTTGGCGCTGCTTCTAGTGCTCCGGCATCTACAATGGCTAAATGAAGCATTTGAGGCGTAATGGTGGTTGATTTTCCTTTCACTATCTCTGTTTCAAGATATAGGTCGATCAAAAGATTTTTAACAGCATCGGTATTTAAGCTTTTACCGGTTACTTTAAACTCTTGGCTTCTGTAGCTAATTTCAACACCCATTCGACGCTCGATGGTTTTGAGATTGTCATCCATTGGGCCACATAAGTTTGCCAAACGATTATTGTCGGCGGGAGATAATTCAAAGTTAATACTGGTATTTTTACTCAATTGATATTCCTGAATGCTTGAAAACTTAGTTTACATGGCAAGCATTAGAGCCTTGCCATGTAAATGTGTTTATAAATTTCTGCTTTAAGGGGTAAACGTTGCGACACCAAGTTCATTCACTGCGCTATCTTTTTGCTCACCTTGGTGATGACTGTTGGCTAAAATGTCAGCAGGGGAGTGTGCAATACGTAAGCCCATTTCACTTTCTTGACGAACGAGCTCGCCACGAAGAGAGTTAGCGTAAACATCGGTAATGTTAACATCAACAAATTGACCAATAACGTGATGTGGAGCAACAAAATTAACAATACGATTGTTTTCAGTACGACCACGAAGCTCCATTGGATTTTTCTTAGATGGACCTTCAACTAGAATGCGCTGTTCGGTATTAAGCATGTTACGTGCTATACGCAAGGCTTGCTGGCTTATACGGTCTTGAAGTATCTGTAGGCGTTGCTTTTTAATGTCATCGCTAATGTCATCAACCATATCCGCTGCAGGCGTTCCTGGGCGAGCACTGTAAATAAAGCTAAAACTTAAATCGAAATCGACAGCAGTAATTAAGTTCATTGTTGCTTCAAAGTCGTCATCAGTTTCTCCAGGGAAACCAATAATAAAGTCAGATGACATACAAATATCAGGACGCACTTTTTTCAATTTACGTATTTGAGACTTGTACTCAATAGCGGTATGGCCGCGTTTCATTTGCGTTAATATACGGTCTGAACCACTTTGAACAGGTAAGTGCAAGTGACTAACAAGCTCAGGCACATCAGCGTAAACATCGATAATATCATCGGTAAACTCAATTGGATGTGATGTGGTATAACGAATACGGTCAATACCGTCAATCGTAGCTACTAAACGTAATAACTCAGAAAAACGACAGATACTACCGTCATGTGAGTCGCCACGGTAACCATTTACATTTTGCCCAAGTAAGTTAACTTCACGGACACCTTGCTCAGAAAGTTGCGCAATTTCATATAAAACATCGTCTAGTGGACGGCTAACTTCTTCACCACGGGTATAAGGAACAACACAGAAGGTACAATACTTACTACAGCCTTCCATGATAGACACAAAGGCTGTCGCACCATCGGCTTTTGGCTCAGGTAAGCGGTCAAATTTTTCTATTTCAGGAAAGCTCACGTCAACAACATGACCTTTATTTCCGGTAACTTGTTGGATCATTTCCGGTAAACGGTGCAAGGTTTGTGGACCAAAAACCATATCTACATATGGAGCACGTTGACGAATGGCATCACCTTCTTGTGAAGCAACACAGCCACCTACACCAATGACAAGATCAGGGTTTTTTACTTTTAGGTTTTTCCAACGGCCTAACTGATGAAAAACTTTTTCTTGTGCTTTTTCACGAATAGAGCAGGTGTTCAGCAAGATAACATCAGCATCTTCTGCTTCTTCGGCTAGTTCAAAGCCATGGGTTGAGTCTAAAAGTTCTGCCATTTTCTGCGAGTCATACTCGTTCATTTGACAGCCCCAAGTTTTGATGTATAGCTTTTTACTCATTTATTCGCGCCTAATCTTTCTATGAATTGATTCTAGTTTTTGCTAGAGAATTTAAGGAGGCACATTTTACTCTTTCTTTGCTTGTGATGCTAGCTTAGAAATACTCCAGTATAAAATTGTTTAATGGCCTGCTGTAAATCTATTTTTTTAAGGGGATAGCAAGGATTAATTCACTGCCGTTAGCCTGATTGTCATAAGTGTGGAAAGTACCGTTAAATTTGTTGGCCACTTGACGAATATAGTACATTGCCATTTCAAAATTAATTTTACTGTTGAATTGGGCAAAGCTTTGTTCATTAGAGGTGATTTTCAACCAAATCTTGCCATTACTTACGTTAACGCGAACTTCAAAAACGCCACCATTATCACTGCTAATAGCAGCTAATATAGCTTCATAAACAATCCGATAAATAGCGCTTTGCAGGGAATATCGTACGTCTTGGTCTTCAACATCAAGGTGTAATGTAACTAATACATGAAATTGTCGATGAAAATAATCAGCAAGATAAGGCAAAGCGACAGTTAATGAACTTCCAGATAAACTACTTGGTGCTGCATGACTATTTTGTGTTGAAAGTTCATCTAAACACTCTCGTATCAGAGACTGAACATAAGGTATTTCTTTTTCATTAGAAATCGATTCAGCAGTTGATAGGCTTTCAGCGTTTGGAGCAATGAGTGTTTGTATTTTAATTAATTTACGACGAATGATCGATGTTGCTTGGCTTTGGTTGCTAAGTTCATCATTTAATGTTTTGTGAATATTGCTAATAGAGCGAGAACGTAAATACAAAAGCCATAAGGTTAATATTATTAAGCTAATACTGATGATGGCATAAAAAAATTGGCTATTCGGATGCCAATACCATGGGTAGGAAACATTAATATCAGCATAGGCTTTGTAATCATTCCATTGACCTAAGCTATTAGTGCCCATGATCTCGATGTGATACGCGCCAGATGATAAACCCGTTAATGTTAATTGTGAGCCGTTAATTTCATTCCAATAACCACCATTTATTTGGTATTTAAACTGCTTATCTTGACCGGGTCTAAAGTCTAAACTGGCAAGTTCTAGGGTCACAATATCATTAGGTGAGTCAATATCAATAACATCGCATAATAATTTGGCTTTACCAGAAACAATCGTCTTACTGATAAAGGTTTTAGTGTGAATTTTGTCTTCAATAATCAATGGAACTTCTATAACACCACCATAATGGCTGGCATAAATTTTGTTATCCAATAGCACTGGCTTTTTAGCGAAAGTAAACTGTTCGGTATTAGTAATTAAGTTCAGTTGGTAGGTATTTGGGTTAAGTCGATATAAACCTGGTCGACCTGAAATCCATATTTCATCATTAATCAAACTCATATAACCAAAGGTAATATTTTTGGCGAAATGTGAGAGTAACTCACCTTTTAAGTTGAAGATGAAAAAACCATCGCCTTTAGTTGAGACAAAAACTTTGCCTTTGTATTCAAGTAAAGCAATGACTTTATTTTCACCAAAACTATTGATTTTAGTTACCGATTTATCGTTGGTATTAACAATGTTAATGCCTGTTGAGGTAGCAACCCAAAGTTTATTATCTGTTAATGCTAGAGAGTCTATCACTTCTGAAGAGCTTAAGGTTTCACCTTGAATGTGATATTCAACACGCTGATTTGCAATATCAAACTTGAGTACACCATTAGCGTTGGTTGCTAAATATAACGCACCATCTTTATATTTCATGGAAAGTAATAACAGGTTGTTGTTTGGAAAATTCACACGTTCAAGCGTTTGGTTAGCACTATTAAACTGCCATAAACCGTCAAACGTTGCGATGTAAAGATTGTTGCCATCAGAATATAGATCGGTAATGATTTTGGCATTATTACTGAATTGATTATTGATACCTTCAGGTAAAAAGCTATTAAGTTCAGAAAGTGAGTTTAGCCCTGCGCCATAACTGCCTAATACTAAGTTATTTTGATGCACAGCTAATGCAATTGCATTAAATCGCACATCAAAGATTTTAGGGATGTTTTTAGCGATTGACTGAGTGGTTTTTTCTACGCCACGGTTAGATAAAACCCATAAAACCCCTGTGTTATCATGAAAAATCTTTTTGACGAAAGTTGCTAATATATTAGGGTAGTTATGTGCTATTTCAGCGAGGTTATTTAGTTTATATTGATTTATTTTCCCTTTTATATCTGTCGTAAAAAGGCTAACGCTATCGTATGAAGGAGTAAGTGATGTAATAGCGTTATCAACCAGAATACGTTTTTTTTCTTGGTTATCTGATAACGTGATTAATTCATTGCCTTTTGCTATCAATAATATTGTTCCTATTGATGACATTGCCGTTATATTGTCAGCTTCAACTAGCTCTAACGCATTATCTACAACTTTGAATACCCCTTCAGGTGTTGATATATATAGGTGCTTTTGGGTATGCTCTAAATTATCTATTTCGACGTTATTTGCTATTAATTGTGTTTCCTTTGTAAGCGGGTTGAACCTATAAAGTTTATTCGTCACATTGAGATAATACATGCCTTGATGTTCAAGTACTTGATGAATACTACTTGAGTCAACATCAGTAGCTAATGCTGTTGCTGTACCTGTGTTGGTATCAAACAACCACAAGTGGTGGGTTTCAGTTGCTAACAGTAATTTATCATTGTTGATTAAATCAATGTCGTTAATCCAATTAAAAGGTAAAGGCCAATTTTTGTTATTGCTGTTAAACGTTATGCTACTTTCACTATCATGGCGAATGAGACCGTTAGTGGTAGCCAACCAAATAAAGCCTTTATTATCTTGAACTATGTCTATGCTATGAAGTGATCGGTTATTTAAATGTTTTGCAGATGAGATAGGGCTAAAAAAAATTGTCATTAGCAGTAAAAGTGGTGCTAAAAAGCACCACTGAGTAAAGGTTTTCGCCATAAAAATACTAATATTATTACGTAACGCTATCTGGCGCTTCTTTTGGAGGGTGGCGCTCATCGCCGCAAACGGCAAAAACATTTGGCACTTTGTCTTCAAGTTCAGGCTTTTGTACCAAGAGATAAGTTGGCTTTCTTGGGGAACTTTCACTACGCTTAATTGCCCATGCTTTACGCACCTTATCGGCATGCTCTTTTCCATACTTTACTTCAAATGCGGTGGCGATCATTTCAACGCCAAAATCATCCATCACCATGATGGCGTTATCATGGTAGCCACTTGTGCTATCAAAATCTATATCCACGGTTAAAATTTTATTATTGGGAAGTACTAAATCTGCTTTTAGTTTTGAGATCACTGCACGGTCTTCGTGTGCTTTTAATTGGCTTAAGTTTGGTTTTTCGCTTAAGTCGTAAACGAGGTTAATATCTTTGGCTATCCTGTTTTCTTTTCTTAATGCTGACATAACTTATCCCTATAGTGTGTTTTATTTTTGATTGATCTTTCATCGAGTATTTGAATACTATGCTTAAATACTAATTTGTATTAATGGAATCATCCATCATTATTTTTTTGGGTTAATTTTATGCAGTGGATTCAGGCATTGGAAGAAAAAGGGTATTGCCAAATTGAGAATTTTTTACCAATACAGCATGCTGAACGCTTAAGAAAAAATATCATTGTTAATAACCATTTTAAAAAGTGGAACTTACTTACTACCCCATATCGACCGCTAATGAATGTTAAGGATAAAATATCGACTACTGTAATTGACAAGCAACGACATATTCAAGCGACTAAAGCATTTAATCGGCGGAAGTTTTCATTTTCTTTTTATCGTTCCAGTAATAAACATGCAAAGCAACATGGTCAAGCTTTACTGCATAAATCGGTTGGTGAAAAAGTACTGACTTTATTGAAAAAAAACGCTTTAATCAAAGGTGAATTGCAAGATTCGTTCTTTGCTGCCTATAAAAAAGGGCAATTTATCAGCTACCACACAGACGGTAGTGCAGGTAAATACGCTTTTATTTATCAACTATCTACGGGGTGGCAGAAAAAATTTGGTGGCCAATTAGAGCTTTACCCACAAAAAATTAAATTTTTTAAGCATGTTTTATCGCCTAAATTCAACAGTCTTACTATTTTAAAATTAGCACACCCAATGCCGCACAGTGTTAGGTTGCTCAATAATCCTAAACATAAACATCGAATTACCATATCAGGTTGGGTAGAATAACTTAACGTCGATAAAGTTATAAAAAATCATTATGAATCAATTTGATTGTGTAGTTGTAGGTGGTGGTATGGTGGGAGCAGCAAGTGCGCTCTCTCTTGCAGAATTAGGGTTGAAAATTGCCATTATTGAAAAGAGAGCTCCAAAGAATTATACGCCTGAGCAAGCATTTGACCTTAGAGTGTCAGCAATTTCAATTGCCTCGGAGCAACTATTAAAACAACTAGATGCCTGGCAGCAATTACAGCAATGGCGAATGTGTCCTTATGGGCGTCTTGGGGTTTGGGAATCTGAGCAAAGCTATACAGAGTTTAATGCTACAGATATTAGCCAAACGCATTTAGGGCATATAATTGAGAATAGGTTAATTCAACTTTCACTTTGGCAAAAGCTTCAACAACACAGCAATATTACGTTATTGTGCCCTGAAACGTTAATAAGTATTGAACAGAGCACTACCGATGTTGAACTGACTTTATCAACTAAAATCATAAACGCTAAAGTGGTGATTGGTGCTGATGGTGCTAATTCTTATGTACGAAAGCTTATGAATATTGGTACCACTGGCTGGGATTATGCTCAATCAGCGATGTTAATTAATGTTAAGACCGAAAAAGTACAGCAAAATATAACATGGCAACAGTTTTTACCCTCAGGCCCACTTGCGATGTTACCCATGCCTGGGAACTACGCTTCATTAGTTTGGTACCATGATAAAGACGAAATAAAGCGTCTTTCAGCATTATCTGATGGTCATTTAACGCAAGAAATCATGCAACACTTTCCTGAACGCTTAGGAAAAGTAGACGTGATCAATAAAGCTGCATTCCCTTTAACTAGACGGCATGCAAATCAATACCATAAAGGTCGTGTATTGTTAATTGGTGATGCGGCGCACACGATTAACCCGATGGCAGGGCAAGGCGTTAACTTAGGCTTTAAAGATGTTAAAGCGCTACAGCATGTTATTGCCAAAGCGATTGGTAATGGAGAGTCATGGCATGAACCCCAGGTTTTAAGACGTTATCAACAACAAAGAAGAACAGATAACTTGTTAATGATGACAACAATGGATGCGCTCTATTTGTCGTTCAGTCACATTTCACCATTGGCTAAGTTGGCTAGAAATGCAGGCTTAATGATGGTTGATAAGCTACCCAATATAAAAAATAAAGCGTTAGCCTATGCATGTGGAATATAAATTAGATTTCAGTAATATTCAGTACTAAGTGCAAGTTGACTAATTATCCACTCATTTTTAATGACTAAAATAAAAAACTACAGCGTTATAAATAGAATAACTCTTTACTAAATTTTGTACCTTTTATTGACTGATTTTTTGACATGAAAAAATAAATAACTAAATTAGTCAAATGGGTATAAGCATTCTAAAGGTTGAATAGGGTGTTTAAAGTAATAAAAGAAGTAAAAGTAGTAAGGATACATAATAAACAAAAAGGAAATAAATCGTAGGATAACTATAATGGTGCGGAAGGAGAGACTTGAACTCTCACATCTTGCGATACTGGAACCTAAATCCAGCGCGTCTACCAATTCCGCCACTCCCGCATTTTCAGGTAGTAATTTTGATAAATCAAAATTTTATAAACTAACTATAGATCATAAATAAAAGAAAGTGGCTGGGGTATGAGGATTTGAACCTCAGAATGACGGGATCAAAACCCGCTGCCTTACCGCTTGGCTATACCCCAACAGAATACTTCTATTTAATTAAGTTTGTAACATTGATGGACTTTCGAATAATACAGAGAGTAAAAGAAAGTGGCTGGGGTATGAGGATTTGAACCTCAGAATGACGGGATCAAAACCCGCTGCCTTACCGCTTGGCTATACCCCAACAATGTTACTTACTTTCTAACATATATCATGATGATGTATGTTAGTAGAATGGTACGGGTCAAGAGACTTGAACTCTCACATCTTTCGATACTGGAACCTAAATCCAGCGCGTCTACCAATTCCGCCAAACCCGCATTTCTTCTATATTACTAAGAGTAAAGTGGTGGCTACACCGGGATTTGAACCTGGGACCCCATCATTATGAGTGATGTGCTCTAACCAGCTGAGCTATGTAGCCTTTCCATCTTGCCTCTCAGCAAGTGGCGCGTATTATGCAAATCTGATTGCGTTACGTCAACCGTTTTTTATCAAATAAATAAGACTTTTTGCTTGTTTGGCTATTCAATGTGCAATTTGTCGGATATATGTGCAAAAGTCACTGCAAAAGGCAAACTTATTAGTTCAATAATACTAATAAGTTTGTGAATGTATATTTGATTAACTTTATTTTATGCGATCATTTGCTACTTTTGCTAAGTGTGCTGAATTTTTCTTTATTACGGCTAAATTATCATTAACGGTTTTTACTGGTAATTTCCCTATTAAATACTCGCCAACATCTAAGGCGTTTGAAGTTGCAGAAAAGGTCAGTAAGTTTTCTCCGTTACACTGAATGTTATCAAAAATTGATCTAATCGTAATATTGTTAGATTTTAAATACTTTCGTAAACGTTTTTTGTCATTAATAGCGACATATTCACAAATACGCAATGACATGTTTTCATCAAAAGCCATACTTTGTGGTGTATAAGAAAGTGCAGTAGCAAGTACTAAAGAAGTTAATAGCGTGGTTTTCATATAATTCCTAGCATATATATTTTATTGTATTAGAAAGTTTATCTGTAAAATTAAACTTTGCCAGTTTGATTAGTAAATGATTTATAGACTCAAGTACTATTGGGGGTATTTTAATGTATTTGTGTTAAGCAAAGTAGCCTATATTAAGCTTGGGAAGCAGATTGTACTGAATAAATATTGACGAATAAGAGGTTAATGGAAAGTGATCTTGCCAAAATTAAAAAGAGAACCTAAGTTCTCTTTTTTTGTTATTTAATCATATTAGTTAAAAACTAAACATTAAAACGGAAATGTACTACGTCACCATCTTTCACGCGGTATTCTTTACCTTCTAAACGCCACTTTCCTGCCTCTTTTGCACCAGACTCGCCATTAAACTCAATAAAGTCATCATAAGCAATAACTTCGGCACGTATAAAGCCTTTTTCAAAGTCAGTATGAATTACGCCCGCAGCTTGTGGGGCGGTGGCATTTTGTTTAACTGTCCAAGCTCTTACTTCTTTTACGCCTGCGGTAAAGTAGGTTTGTAGGTGAAGTAACGAGTAACCGGCATTAATTACTCGATTAAGCCCTGGTTCTTCTAAACCTAAGTCAGCCATAAATTCAACGCGGTCTTCATCATCCATTTCAGATAATTCGCTTTCGATTTCAGCACAGACAGCAACAACTATCGCACCTTCTTTTTCTGCGATTGCTTGTACTTGATCTAGGTAAGGATTATTTTCAAAGCCATCGTCATTTACATTGGCAATGTACATGGTTGGCTTAATGGTTAAAAAGTTTAAGTAGGCAACAGCTGCTTTTTCTTCTTTCGTAAGTTCTAAAGAGCGAACCATCTCACCATCTTCAACATGCTTTAATATTTTTTGTAATACAGGCATTTCAAACTTGGCTTCAGGATCACCACCTTTGGCTTTCTTAGCTAAACGAAAAATAGCACGCTCAGCGGTATCCATATCTGATAAGGCTAATTCAGTATTGATTACTTCGATATCATCTTTCGGGCTAACTTTATTAGCAACGTGAATAATATTGTCATTGTCAAAACAGCGTACTACATGGCCAATAGCATCAGTTTCACGAATATTCGCTAAAAATTTGTTACCTAAGCCTTCGCCTTTTGAAGCGCCGGCAACTAAACCGGCTATATCTACAAACTCCATAGTCGTGGCTAAAACTCGTTCAGGTTTTACTATGTTTGCTAAGGCATCTAGACGAGGGTCGGGCACAGGTACAACACCTGTATTCGGCTCAATTGTACAAAAGGGGAAGTTAGCAGCTTCAATACCCGCTTTAGTTAACGCATTGAAAAGTGTAGACTTACCAACGTTGGGCAAGCCAACAATACCACATTTAAAACCCATGATGTTTACCTATTATGTTGACGCAATAATGTTTATTGCGCTTTAAAAGAATGTAGACGATTTTGTGCTTTTTTCACATCGTCTTTTTGCCAAATTTCAAAACAGCGCGCAGCTTCGTCTATCGCTTGGTCTATTAAGTTTTGTTCGATGGCAGGTGCTTTACCAAGCACATGCCCAGTAACGCGATCACGATGACCTGGATGATCAATACCAATGCGTAACCGATAAAATTCTTTGTTATTAGCTAATGATGAAATAATGTCGCGCAAACCGTTGTGCCCACCATGACCACCACCTAGTTTTATTTTACAAACACCGGGTAGCATGTCGAGTTCATCATGAGCAACGAGGATGTTTTCAACAGGTATACGAAAAAAATTGGCTAAAGGGGCTACAGCTTGTCCACTACGATTCATAAAAGTGGTTGGGATGAGAAGGTGAACTAATTGACCTGCAATTAATCCTTTGCCGTAGAGACCGAAATATTTTTTTTCTGATTTTAATGAAATGTTATAACGTGAGGCAAGTTCTTGAACAAACCAATCACCAGCATTATGACGGGTTTTACTGTATTCTGAACCTGGATTTCCTAAACCGACTACCAACTGAATCGCCATCTGATTGTTTACTCTTGTTATTCAAATAAGGTCGATAAATTCAAGTACATTTAAAACTAAAAAGCTTAAAGGGCATGTCGTAAAAACACTTCCCTTTAAGCCTATTCATTGTGAATAATGTTAACTATTACTCAGCTGGAGCTTCTGCAGGTGCTTCAGGTGCGCCTTCGTCTTCATCTTCAACTACAACTTTAGCAGCGTTCAATGTAACTACTGCTTGGTCGTGGCTTTCGCCTTTTGCTAATTCATCAGAAGTAACGCCTTTAGGTAAGGTGATGTCTGATAAATGTAACGTTTGACCAACTTCTAAGTTAGCAACATCAATTTCGATGTACTCAGGAATGTCAGCAGGTAAACATGTAATTGCAATTTCATTCATATGGTGAGCCATAGTGCCACCAAGTTTCTCTGCTTCTTCTTCATTAAGGAAATGAATTGGAGCATTAACTTGTACAGCATTTTTAGCGTTAATACGTAAAAAATCTAAGTGCATTACAACTTGCTTGAACGGGTGACGTTGCATATCTTTTAAAAGACATTCAACTGGCTTGCCGTCAACATTGATTGTTAAAACGTGCGAGTAAAATGCTTCTTCTTGTTGTGCACGGAAAACATTTTTGTGCTCTAACGTTAAAGAAATAGGCTCTTTGCCTTCACCGTATATAATTGCTGGAACTTTGTTCGCGTGACGTAGGCGGCGGCTCGCACCTTTCCCTAAATCTGTACGTACTTCAGCATCCAATGTAAATAAATCTGTCATGGTAATATCCATTATATAAAAATTAAAAGTTGTTACTTTTTGCGACCAAAAGCAACCTGTTCCTTTTTTACTATTTACTAATTTAACCATTAAGTTAAGTGTATTTAGCTAAAAAAGGCGCAGTATGATAACACCCAAACGGAGTGATATCCATTGTTATGTTCTATTAGGACTAATATATTAGAAAGT
>NZ_JACGWF010000074.1:0-21632 GCF_014077595.1 Colwellia sp. 6M3
TGAACAGACGGTTGTCGATTTTTTTACGCAAGTCATGCAAATGGATAATTTTACTTTGCGGCAAGAAGCCTTAGAATGAGGGATAATTCACTTTTATTGGTTAAAAGTGAACCCCGAAACTTGAGTAATAAATACTTAACAAATATATTTCATAATACATACATAAAATGCTAAATTAATTCTACAGCTATCAAAAAATATATTAATGGTTATTACATCTAACCGAATAAAATGCTAAGAAACTGAGAAAATAATGAATTGGAGTAAGAAGTTACTAGACGCCCCAGTAATTGGAGGTATAACCAAACGCATTGCATCAATGAAAATTAATCATGATGCGATGAATATTGCTGAGCATTTTACCCAATTCCTACAACCAGAGTTTGCAAGTAATGATGAACTGCGTGATGAAGTTTTCCGTATTCGCCACAATGTATACTGTGAAGAATTAGCTTTTGAAAAAGTAAAAGCTGAAGGCAAAGAGCAGGATGAGTTTGATGCCCAATCAATCTTCTCAATGATCAAACATAAACCTTCAAATACCTATACCAGTTGCGTTCGTGTAGTTAAATCAGCGAACGAAACTGAACTACTTCCCATAGAAAAATATTGCTTAGACGCTATACAAAATAAAGAGTTACACCCAAGCAACTTTCCACGCCAAGAGATAGCAGAAATATCGCGTTTAGCTGTAAAAGCCGACTTTAGACGTCGTAAAACGGATAAATTTAGAGGCTCAGCCATAGGTGCAATTAATGAACCTACTTACTCAGAAACAGAATTACGCTGCTTTCCGTTCATCGCTATCGGTCTATATATGGCCGCAGCGACAATGAGTATGGAAACAGGCGTTAAACATGTTTATGTCATGATGGAGCCAAGGCTAGCGCGTAGTATGAAGTTTGTGGGAATAAACTTCATTCAACTTGGTGAGGCTATTGATTATCATGGGTTACGTGCTCCTTATTATATTAGCGCAGACATGTTTATGGAAAATTTATCACCTGGATTTAAATGCTTATATAGCGCTATATCGAAAGACATTAAAGACTACCTTTCAAATATTTAAGTTAGTTAAAACCTTCAAATATTTTGTCCCTCTATGCTAAACGCTAAAAAACATAGAGGGTTATAAATTACTCTAACAAGCGTTGTTTTTTCTCTTTTTGTGTTGCAGTAATCACCGTAATTTCATTCAATATCTTCTGAGCCTCTTTGTTATTATTATTTTCTAATAACGTTTCAGCAAAGTTCAAGGCTATATCAATATCTTCACCATTAGATAATTTATAAGCCTCTTTAGCTTTTACTAATGCCTCTGATTTTTTATCAGACTTCAACAAAGCTTGAGCATAGGTATCAACTACATTCGGTATTTCTGAGTTTAGTTCATAAGCCTTTTTTGAGTATTTCAATGCTTGCACAAGCTCACCTTGATCCATATAAAGCCAAGATAAGTTATTTAATGCCACAATATTTTCAGGTTGTACTCTAATCAGTTTCTCATATTCTATAACAGCTTTATCTTGGTGCTCGGCTAAATACATATTCGCTAAACTAAAGCTAACTCTCGGGTTAATTTTATTTTGTACTGCTTCTTTTACTGAAAATTTCTCTAGCAGTTCAATAGCTTCTAATTTTTGATTATTCCCCTGTAAAGCGAAAGCAAGAAGAGTTGCGTTAATACTGTTAGGTGTTGCTAGGTATTGTTGTTCTAACTTTGGAATGGCTGCAGAAAAGTTTCTCTCAAGCAGTAAAATACGACCTGATATGCCTGCAAGTAAGTTTTCATTGATATTAAACTTATCAAACTCTTCAAATAAAGCTTTTGCATCATCAACACGATTATTATCTAACAATATTTGCATTTTAACTAAATGTAGCATCAAATTATTTGGATGTTTTACATCGGCTTTTTGTAAAGATCTAAGTGCTCTATCTGGAGATTTCTTATTTACCCAATAATTAGCTAATAGAAAAGCAGACTCAATATGATAAGGGTTAGTCTTCTGCCAATTATCTAAAATAGAATAAGTATCTTTACCGTCAGGATCTTGCTTACTAATAACAAGCATTAATTGCCAATAGCGTTTAGGGGTTTTAACATCAACTGAATAACCATCTAACAAAGAACTAGCCTGCTTAAACTCTTTCAAATATATTAGTGCCTCAGCTAATAATATTCCGTACTTTATGTCATCTTTATTATTTTGTTGAGCTTTTGCTAATACTGTTAATCCTTTATCGTTTTTATGAAAATCAAAATACTGGCTTAATATTTGAATGTTATCCGGGTAAACCTTTACTGCTTGCTCAGTTAATAATTCCGCCTTCTCAATATCTTTTTGGTAGTTTGCCAGCTTAACCATTTGAGTTAATGCATAAACATTATTAGGCTCTAACGCTAAACTTTTTTCTAATGCTACTTGACCATTTGTATAGTCTTCTTTTTTAAAATATATTGCAGATTTTAGGTTATGCCCGCCTGACTTATCTGGATACTCTTTTAACCACTTATCTGCGATAACAGTTGCCCGAGATAAGTCTCCTGATTCAATAGACGCAAATGCTAAAGTTAGCTCAGCAGAAACTAACTCTGGATTCATCTGTAAAGCTAATTCTAGTTTTTCAATGCCCGACGGATCGTTCATCATTAACTTTAACACGCCAGCTCTTGCGGCTTCTTCACCGGTTAAATCGGTTGAGCCTGAAGCATAATTGGCTATCTCTTTTGCTTCTTCCAATGCCCCGACTTCAAGTAGCTCATAACTCATTGTTGCCAAAAATTGAGCATTCAATTTATTTTTAACATCGTAGCCACTCAATGTTTCGCTAATATCATCAATAAAGCCTAACTGTAATTGGCTCACCGCGAGCATTCTTTTAGCGGGATGTTCATCTGAAATGTAAGGCATTAAATCTGTTAAATAATTAACACTTTGTTCATAGTTTTTTAAATAAAACGCACTTGCTCCAGCCACTAGTTTTAAGCTAAAAGAGTTAAACCCAGAATTTAACGATTGAACAGCAAAGCGGCTTGCTGCTACATAATCTTTATCTTCAAAACGTACTGTTGCCTTAATATATTGTAAAAAAGGCTGTGTCGGCACCCTAGCTAAAATAGTATCTGCAATTTCTTCTGCTGCTTTAAACTGGCCATTTTTTAACAGCGCATCGGCAATAAATAGCTGTACTTTGCCAGAATTGGGCTGCATTTCTTGATATTCTTGAAAGCTATTCACCGCCAAAGTATAATCTTGTTCAACTGTTGCAATTTGACCTTGCAACATCAGTGCATCAACATTACCCGGATTTGCAATTAATATGCGCTCAACTAACGTTCTTGCCTGTTGAATATTTTGTTTCGAAAATTCTAAATAAGCACTTGCCAACATACTGTAATTATCTGCTTGAGAAAAAGACAGCGCAGTATCCACCGATGCTTGAGCTAACTCATTATCTCCAGTTCGTAACGATGCTAGTGTTTTATATGCAAGATATTGCGGGCTTAACTGAGATAAAAATTCTTCCTGTTTGTTCAATGCTAAAACATCTAAGTCTGATTCAGTTAATATATAGGCTCGAGCCAACAGAGGAATAACTTGATCTACAGAATAGTTTAATTTACTAGCGCGTTCTAACTCTTTAACAGCGTTTTCTGCATCGCCTGTACTTAAATATAATCGGCCGAGTAAAAACCTCGCATAAGCATTTTTATCATCAACTTTAAGTGCGTTTTTTAATGAAATAATAGCCGTATTACTTTGCTTTTCAATTATAGCTTTCTCTGCTTGTTCAATATAAGTTTGCGCCGATTCATTGTCAGAGCATGCAAACAAAACAAAAATAACACTTACACAGATTATTGATTTCGAAAAATTCATTTAAACTTCCTGTTTTGGGTTTAATAGCATCTTCATTAAAGTATGATAATAAAGCATTAATTTCTCTTTTAAAATGAAATTTAAATAATCAACACTTATACAATACACTTATCTGGGTGTATATTTATTACATCGCTTATAGAATATAGTTTATTCTTTCAGTTGTTCACGTCATTACAAGCTTAAAAGGAATGTTAATGTTTAACTATGAAAAAGCCTTTTCGAGAAATATTGGCTGGGTTACAGAAGAAGAACAACAAACTCTTAGAGGGAAAAAAGTAGCCATAGCAGGTGCCGGTGGTGTCGGTGGTGTACATTTACTGACATTAGCTAGACTAGGTGTCGGAAATTTTTACATTTCTGACTTTGATGATTTTGAAGTACATAACTTTAATCGTCAATCCGGCGCATTTATGTCGACCCTAGGTGAGCAAAAAGTTGATGTTATGCAGCGTATGGCGCTTGATATAAACCCTGAAGCAAATATAAAGTGCTTTCCTGAAGGCATTTTTGAACATAACGTTGACGAATTTCTTGAAGGTGTTGATCTGTATGTTGATGCCTTAGACTTTTTTGCTTTGCAAGCAAGAAAAACAGTGTTTAAAAAATGTTATGAAAAAAACATCCCAGTAATTACTGCCGCACCGCTCGGCATGGGAGCTGCATTTCTATGTTTTATGCCCGGCAAAATGTCTTACGAAGAATATTTTCGTTTTGAAGACAAGCAAACTGAAGATGAACAACTTATTCAATTCCTAGTAGGCCTATCTCCTGCAATGTTACAACGCCCTTACCTAGTAGATAACAGCCGAGTAAACTTTAAAGAAAAACGTGGTCCATCAACGCCTATGGCAGTTAATCTTTGCGCAGGCATAGCAGAAACATACGCGTTGAAAATTTTATTAGCGCGCGGAGAAATAATTGCAGCACCTTATGGGTTACACTTTGATGCTTACCGAAACAAATTTAAAAAAACATGGCTACCATTTGGTAATGGGGGTCTCATCCCAAGAATAATGTTTCATATCGTCAAAAAAATTGTATTAAAATAGCCTTTGGCAATATTAATAATGTAGTGGTTAATTAGAGTGAATTATATTCACCGGGACAATAACCTGTTTATTGCTAGACATAATTTATACCATTAAGATAATAACGAGATAAATTTATTTACGCCTAGCTAAATGAAATAAAGGTTTACTACTACCACCAAGGTAATCGCAAGTGTTGTTAAAATCACATAACAGTGTCAGATATTTTTACACTACATGCTTACATCACTTCAACTGAAATATAATAAACAAACAAAACAGCAACTTAAAAACATGGCACCTTAGTTGCATTATTCAACTCAGAAACAAATAACTAACGATAAGTTGCTACAACTTTAAAGGATTTAAAATGAAAACATTTACTAAATTATTGTGTACAGCAGCCGTGGCTTCTGTTGGTACTTTTGCAAACGCAAACGTAATTATTAATTCTGGTACTACTGGTACTACAGGTGCTGCGACTGAACTACAGGTTAACCTTCAGGCTACTTCTACTCTTGCTGGTGGTACTTGTTCAGGTACTGAATGTCAGCCTACAATTCCTACCTCTACATTTACAGAAGCAGGTACTGGTGTAGTTACTAGTTTATTACCTGGCGGACAAAATGGTGTTTTTAACTCTGGTTTCAATTCAACTTGGTTCTTAAATGTAGTATATACAGGTTTGACTGGTGGTTACACTATGGGCTTCCCTAACTTTAATGCCGCAGGTTATGTTGATCTTTTTTATGTAGAACAAAGCACTGGCAACACAGAACAAATGGCTCGTCTTTTAGTTGGTGGTGGACAAGTTGAACCAGCTAACGTTAATATGTCGGGTATTGTAGATTACTCTTGGTATGCTAATGCAACAGACCAAGGTAACACAGCTGCAGATGCTACTACTTTCTTCGAAAGCTCTGTTGCTTCTAATGGTTTTACCAACTTTTATGACATTTGGGCTGATACGACTACTGCAAATGTAACTTGGGACTTTGACTTTTCAATTGCAACGCCAAACGCTCCATACAACGGTGATACTACAAGCGCAACTCGTACAACTGACTTAAACGGTCAAATAGCGTTTAATGTTCCAGAGCCTTCTTCAATTGCTATTCTTGGCCTTGGTTTACTAGGTTTAGCTGGTGCAGCTCGTCGTCGTAAATCTTAATTATATTTAAGTGACCATAAAAGCCTTCTTGATGAAGGCTTTTTTTTGTCTAAATACTGACCCGCCCCTAAATAAGATTGACACTTACCCAGCAATTAATTGGTAAGTTCTTGGAGTGAACCACTAAACGTACTCAAAAATTACTTCCTCGCTTTAAATTAAGTGCAACTCTGTAAAGTACCACATTGAAAAAGCCGAAAAATAGAAAAACAAATAATGTATTAGTACTCCATTAGAAAAGGTGCTGGTATCGCTCAAACCAATACTAAAACCTGAAACTCTTCCAGAAACTCTATATCAATTGATTGATGCCCGACAATGACTATTGTGTTAAAAGCACGCTAACTGAGCGCATCAAAGGCATACCGAAGAATTAATACTTACTTAATGGTAAAGCGCAAAGACATAAAAAGATACAACGAAAATGGTTGAGGGATTGAGGGACTCTGTGATGATATATAACCAACAAAGGACACATAAAAATAAAACACATGATGGAGCACATCAGGTGTTTTATTTTTATGCGTTAACCCAGATCAGAATGGGAAATTTGAAGGTTCATTGGAGTAAAACAATAAAGATTAACTTTACTACTTGGTAATTGACAAATAATGCAGCTTTATATCGTTATCATAGGGTGCTAATAAATAAGCCTTTTTAATTAATTGTTGAGCTATATCTATATTACCCCTTTCCAACTGTATCAAAGCCGCGGTATCTAAAACTGATGGGTTTTCTGGTTGTAACTTCAGCGCCTTAGATACAATTACATAAGCATCTTCACTTTGATTGTTTTTAAGGTGTATCCAAGCCAAGTTATTTAGGTACTGAATATTATTGGGATATATAACCAGTAATTCTCTATAAGTAGCTTGAGCAAGTTTACTGTCTGAGTCGATAGCAAGTTGCGCTAGCAAGGCTTTAGAAAAATAATCATCTGAATATTCAGTTACACGTTTTTTCAAAAAATCTAAAGCGTTCTTACTTCTATTTAGTTCCATAAATGCAGTATAAACAAAGTTTGCATTTTGAGTAGATGGTTTTACTTTATATAATTCGATTAAACCAGGTAATGCCCTCTTGAAGTCACCTTCTTTATAGGCTATTTGTGCTAGTAAGCCTTTAATATAGTCAGTTGCTTTAAATTCATCTGATAATTGTTCAATATTGAATTTAGCTAAATCCAACTTATCATTTAGCACCAAATAATAAGGGTACGTCAAAGTAGCTTTTGGGTTATCCGGTTGTTTACGTAGCCATGACTCCGTAGTGACTAAAGCCAAACTATTCTCACCACCACTTTCTAAGCTTATTATTTTTCCAAGCCATGCATTCTCTTGAGTTGAGTCAGCCTTTATCCACATATCAAAGACAGCGACAGCCTGATCAAACTCTGATAATAAGAAATGGCTTTTACTTAAAAGCTCCCAATATAGTATTGGCGTAGCTTCATTAATAGACACCTCATCAGTTAACAAATTTACAACTTTTTCATAACTTTTTTCCGAAAATAAAACTTTACCGTATATCAAACGCACATTTAAACTGTCTTGATTTTTTTCAAATAAAGCTTTCACCTTATCTATCGCATCATCTGGTTTTCCTACTAATTTAGCTATGCGATAGTTTTGAATTAACACCAATAAATTGTCAGGTGACTTACCTAATAACGGTTGAATTTTCACAAGCGCTTGACTGTATTTTTCAGCTTGAATATCTTGTTCAATAAAATATTGCAGCGCGAAATTATTATCAGGTTCAAGCGTCAACACTCTTTTAAACGCTAGTTCTGCTAATGACTTTTCATTTTGCAATAAATAAATTTTTGCTGCTAAATTATGCCCTTGAATTTGGCTTGCTTCACTCTTTTGCCATGACTTGGCTAGTGTTAATGCTTTATCATAATCTTTAGTTGAAATATATGCTTGTGCTAAAGCCAATTTTGCCATGGGTAGATTTGGATCAATTTGTATCGCTTTTTCTAAATCAGTAATTCCGTCCAAATCGTTAATTGATAATTTTAGAATACCTAGTCGAGTAATATCTTCTGGCTTATCTGATTGTAAATCATAAGATTTTTCAATTAGTGATTTAGCTTGCTCAAATTTACCATCTGTTAATAATTTAAAACTTGCTGTAGTCAACATTTCAGTATCATCAACGGTAAATTCTGTCATGTTGACAAGTTTATCAACTGCATCATCAGTATAACCCAGCTTCATTTGAACCATAGTCAACACTCGTTGAATAGGATGATTCGCGGGTAAATCCTTAACAGTTGAAACCAAATACTGATGGGCTAGTTCATATTTTTCCAATTGAAAAGCACTTAATCCGGCAATTACTTTATTAGAAGAAGTGTTTAGTCCGTTTTGAATTGCCTTTTCGGAATAGGCTAACGCAAGTGCAAATTCTTTATTTTCAAAATCAATAATACTTTTTAGTTGATTAACAAATGGTTGTTCCGGTAATTGAATCAGCAATGGTGCTAGTTGTTGATTTGCTTCATCGAATTCACCATTCTTGATATAAGTGTTTGCCAAATATAATCGTATTTTTATATTTTTTGTCACTAATGACTGATAATTTAAAAAAGAGGATATCGCTTGGGGGTAATCTTTTTCTACAAAATACAGCTGACCTTGAAGCAGCAGGGCCTCCAATAAATCTGGTGACTGCTCAACAACTTTATTAACCAACTTCAATGCGCCAGCAATGTCTTTATCATCCGCTTGTATATAAGCACTACCTAGTTGACTAAATACAGATTCTGCAGAAATTTCATTAGCTTTAGCAATAGCATTTTTAGCTTCTGCTTTTTTATCTAAGTTAATATAGGCGAGCACTTGATACAGCAATACTTCAGGTAAAACCTTTGGATTGACATCCCTATATACATTCATAGTATCGATGGTTTCAATGATTTTTTGATTATCATCAAGTAAATAAAGCGCAGACAACAACTTAGGCAGCACAATGTTTATATCAACATTTAAACTGATAGCTTTTTCAAATTCTTTTTCTGCCGCAGCAGCTTGGCCTAATTCTAAATATACATTGCCTAATAAAACACGAGCTTCACCATTATTTAAATCATTACTAACAGCATTTTTTAAATCAATTACTGCTTCAGCATTTTTATTTTGCTGAATATGGTTTTTCGCACTGCTAATATATTCTTCAGTCGATTTATTGGGCGAGCAAGCACTTAAAGCTATCAATATACAAGTTGCTAAGGTTATCTTTTGGGTTTTAAATTTCATTAGTACTCTATCCCTGATTATTAGGTAAATTCGCTATAATATTTTTATTGTAAAACACCACACGCATCAATAATATTTGCACTCGCCACCAAGGTTTTATAACTATCATGCCCTGTAACAATCACAACAACATCTGCCCACTTGAGCATATCATCAATACTCTCAATGCGATCACATTGCCATTTAGGTACATGTTCATCATGATACTTAACATTAAATCCTTGTGACTCAATGCGTTTCAGTATTGGCTCTGCGGGAGTTTCTCTGCAATCATCAACATTAGGTTTATAAGCCACGCCTAAAATACCAATATTTTTACCTGAAACTTCCTGCGCTTTACTTATGACTTTATCTGCAATGATAAGAGGCCTGTCGTTATTAATCTTTCTTGCCAAACGTATAAACTCACCCGTTTTAGTGCTTTCCACTAAAAACCATGGGTCAATAGGTATGCAATGTCCACCGACACCAGGTCCCGGATTTAATACATTCACTCTAGGGTGTCGATTAGCTAGTTTGATCACTTCATTCACATCTACATGCAACTCTTCACACACTTGGGCGAGTTCATTAGCAAAAGCAATCCCAACATCACGAGAAGTATTTTCAACTAATTTCACGCATTCGGCTGTAGTTAAATCAGTTAAAAACACCTCACCTTCTACAAAACTTTGATATATCGCTTTAACTTTTTGTTGAGCCTTAGCGCTTGAGGCGCCAATAATTCTATCATTATGAACTAATTCATATAATGTTTGCCCAGGAATAGCACGTTCAGGACAGTGCACTACATCAACATTTAGGCCTTTTGCCTTAAGACGTTTCTCCACTTCCAAACTTGTTTGCGGGGAAATAGTAGACTCAACAATAACGGTTTGCCCATCTTTAGCCACTTCTGCAATCGCATCTATAGCAGAGAACACATAAGAGCGATCACAGCTATTGCCTTTAGCAGGGCCGTTATGTGGTGTAGGCACAGCGACCAAATAAGTTTCACTTGAAGGAATTTTTGTCGAGGCGGTTAAATAACCTTGTGACACTACTTTTTGAACTAACTCAGGCATACCTTCTTCATCAAAAGGACACTCGCCTCGGTTAATTGAGTCAACCTTATCTTGGTTTAAATCGACACCCGTAACAGAATAACCAGCTTGTGCTAGTAGGCTTGAAATAGGTAACCCCATGTAGCCCATACCAACAACCGTTAAAGTCTCATTTTTAGCCACTATGGGTAATTCTACAAACTCACTATTATCAGCAATAATAATATCAAGTATTTTATCTGCGACATGACCATCACCAAAAGGGTTGTCCCAAGAGTAACTATCGCGACTTAACCATTGCTTAGCAGCTTTTACCGCTTTTACCGCATCACGACCAACAAGCTCACTGGCACCTACTTCAACAGCTTCAGGGCGTTCTGTATTTTCTCTTAAGGTAAGGCTTGGCACACCTAACAAACAGGCTTCTTCTTGAATTCCGCCAGAATCAGTTAAAATTAATTTAGCGTGTTTTTGTAATTGAATAAAATCTAAATAACCAACAGGTGGAATCAATTGTAAATAACTTGGCAGCTCAATATTAAACTCTTTCAGTTTAGATTGAGTTCTAGGATGAATAGGCCAAACAATAGTACCTGTATAATTGGCATGCATTTCATCGAACAAATGCAATAGTTCCATAAGGTTTGCTGCAACATCAACATTTGAAGCTCTATGGGCAGTAACTAAAAAGTATTCGCGCGCCTTTAATTTAAGGTCGGCTAAAATAGTACTTTTTTGAGCTGAAATTTCGAGATGCTGAAAAAGAGAATCAGAAACAGTGTTGCCTACTGTATGTATTTTATTACTCGCTATACCCTCAGATTTTAGAATTTTTTCTTGATTAGGCCCAACCGAAAATAAATACTCACTGATGTGGTCAGTCATAATGCGGTTGGTTTCTTCAGGCATAGTTCGGTCGTAACTTCTTAAGCCCGCTTCAATGTGCCCTACTTTAATATTTAATTTTGACGCCGCTAATGCACCAGCTAAAACCGTATTAGTATCACCTTGCACTAGCACAACATCAGGCTTCTCTTCTAATAAAATAGGTTCCATTTTTATTAGAATATTACCCGTTTGATTACTGTGTAACCCTGAACCAACCCCTAAATTATAATGCGGTGCTGGCAGGTGAAGCTCCTCAAAAAAGATACTATCCATCTCTTTTGAATAATGTTGATTTGAATGAATAATGAAGAATGGAATGTTTCTTTTTTCACATTCTCTGATCACTGGCGCCATTTTTATAATTTCAGGCCGTGTTCCAACAATGATGCCAATTTTCATTTAAATTTCCCTACGTTAAATCTTATTATTAATTAATAGTATCAGTTTACCTGTTATAGAAAGTTTTAAAAGTACCTTCTATAACTGATAAAGTGAAAACGTCGAATAATTTTGAATTTTGCTACAAAATATATCCATCTACAATGTGGAATAGCTATTGCCTCAAAAAGCAATAGCATGACAACCAAAGTATTGATACAGTGGAAATAATATATACACAAATGCCCTCGAGCGAATAATAACGCCTTGGGTTTTGTCACGAATAATGAACCTATTAACTCATAATGACTAATAAAACAGCCGTAAATCGACCAGAACAAAACACATTCAAGCCGCTTATAGGGCTTGTGCTTATTTTTATATTATTTTCCATTTTTAATATCCCTGTTTTACAAACCATATGGGACAATAGTTTCGACGATGGTACATATTCACACGCCTACCTTATTCCTTTTATTACGATGTATTTATATTATCAACTATCAAAAACAGGACAATTAACTTACCGATGTGGCCCTTCAGTACTGCCAATATTAATGCTTTGCTTCAGTGCCGTATTGTTTTTTATAATGGTATCAGCACAAATAAGCCTTGGTTACTGGTCTGCAATGATGGCTATTTTGCTTTCTAGTGTGTTGTTAATATATCGTGCGAATTGGCAAGTGGTATTCCCTACACTATTTCTTATTTTTTTAATGCCATGGTGGGGACTTTTAACCATAATATTACAAAAAATATCGGTTGATTCAGTAACGTTTTTAATGAGTTTAAGTGGCATACCTACTTATGTAGAAGGTAATTTAATCACTATTCCGGCAGGCGTTTTTGAAATTGCTGACGGCTGCAGTGGCCTTAGGTATCTTATTGTTTCTCTTGCAATTAGTTCATTATTTAACTTTCTTTATATAAAAAACACTCGCAAAGCATTAATGTTTTTTACTGTCGCTATTTTAGGTGCCTTAATCACAAACTGGATAAGAATTACCGCACTTATACTGATTGGTGAATATACCAATATGGAAAGTGACTTAATGACGGACCACAACATGTTTGGTTGGTATTTATATATTCCGTTTATGTTTTTATTATTTATGTGGGGAAATAAATTGGCTGATAATGATCAGCTATCAACGAAAGTAGCCACTAATGAAAACACCGCATTAAAAAACAATACTTATCCTGCATTACCTAACGTTTTAATCTTATTTTTAGTGGTCGCTACCTCCTCGACGGCTTTAAAAGCATTATTTACGCCAAATATAACAACAAGTACAGAGATAACGAAAAATATTGAAATACAACCAATCATTAACAACTTCACTCACATTGAACAAGTTACTTTACAGACAGGTAAGTACGAAACACGATATTTGAAGTACTTTTTTAATGGCGAACTAGATAACGGAAAACCCACAGCCTTCGGAAATAGTGTTATCCCGTTTGGCTGGCATGAAGTTAGCCGAGAAGCCTTTGGCGACTGGCAATACATCACAATCGCTCAAAGAAATAATAAAGCGATAATTCGTTTATCCTTTGAGATTAATGAGCAAAAGTTCGCATCGTCTGGCGCATTTAAAAAACAAAGAATAATGTCAGCGTTAACTGGGACTAGCGAAACTTATTTACATTGGCAATATATAGCTTGTTTAAAAAGTTGCGAGCAAGAGAAAGCGTCACTACAACAAGCTGATTAGCTATTATAACAAAGTCTAAATACATTATTGAACATTATAGGTTCAGTATTTATTTCTCTTTGTTCTAATGGAGAGATTTGTGCAACATCACCTACCATTAGAGTAAACCTATTCAGGTGTCTAATTATAGCGCAGCTAGTAACTCTGTTAAAACCATTAATAACTGAGGGAAACCATCAGCTATGATATATATGTAATGTATGATGTAATTACTCTTGTTGTTAAAGAAAGAATTGATGCATTTAAAACTGAAATTAACAAATTAGTTATTTTCCAACCTATTATTATATATACAAACATCAATCTTTAATCAAAATTATTATTTGTGAAGTATTAACTATCATGGCTTTGAGGCTAAACTTTATATATGAACAATAAAAAAATTATCGTACTGCTACTTTATTGGGTAACTCTAAATTCATTTGCAAGCCTTTACGATAGTTGCACCTCAAATACACAAAGAAAAAACACCTTTTATGTGTCATCTGATATCAATAAAAATAAACCAGACGGTTCAATAACTAAACCATGGAAAAGCATTAATTCGGCGATTGGACGTGTGAAGGACGACAGTCTAATCATTGTAAAACCAGGGATTTACAAAGAAAAAATAAAAATAAAGCGACATTTTGAAAAAGGTATTACAGTTCGCTCTCAAATCCCTTATCAAGCAAAAATAACCCAAAATCAAAGGGTATTAGCATTTTTACAAAAAGCATCAAACATAGAAGTTGAAGGGTTTGAAATCACTCATATTGACGAGTTTTCTAGCCCTTTAATAATTCACATGGACGCAGGTGGTAAAAACAGAGTTAGAAATATAACTTTACGAAATAATATAATCCACGATAGCTATAATAACGATTTAGTTAAGATTAATTACGGCGTTGAAGACATTCAAATCATTTGTAATATTTTTTATAATCAGGGTGACTCTGATGAACATATAGATGTAAATAGTGCTAAAAATATCACAATAAAAAATAATGTTTTTTTTAACGATTTTCAAAAAAGCGATCGAACATATACTAAAAAATCATCAAGCTTTATTGCCGTAAAAGATAGTGATGGTGACCTCGACCGCTTCTTAGGAGCAGAAAAAATATTCATTAATGGTAATATTTTTTTAAACTGGCAAGGCTCACATGGAGCTGGCTTTGTATTAATTGGCGAGGACGGAAAACCATTTTTCGAAGCACACGACATTCATATTTTTAACAACCTATTTTTAGGTAACAGTGACTATTCAATGCGCTCTCCTTTAGGAATAAAAGGCGCAAAAGATGTATATTTTTACAACAATACTATTTCAGGTAATCTACCAAGTAATGCTTACGCAATAAGAGTAAATAGAGAAGGCGATAACTTAGCGCCTAAAAATATAGTTTTACATAATAATATTTGGGCAGATAACACAGGAACTATGGGACAAGGTAAATATGAAAAATCTAATGATTTCAGTGACAGCCTTTATACACATATAGACTCGTTTACACTTGATGGTAATTTATATTGGAATGGTGGCAACGATATTCCAAGTTCAATATTTGATAAGCTTAATTACGGTGATGATCCTCACTCAATAATTAATGACCCTAAGCTCAATCCACCGAAGAATATAATAACCCCCACTTGGGATGCAAAAGAATCAAAGTTTGCAGATGGATCTTACGATATAGAACAAGTATTCAATAAGTTAATTGCAAATTTTGCAGTACCTCAGCAACCAGTAAAAAGTATTTCTAAATTTAAAGCTGCTTCTGATGATATTTACAACAAAATAAGACCAAAAAAAGCAAATATAGGTGCTTTTCAATAGTCGTAATTAGAAACATATAAAAGAGTTAATCAACCAAATACCAAAGGAATTATTTCAAAACATTTCCGTTTTTTTCAAAAAAACTCGAGCTAGTTATCCTCATTTTATGGCTTAATAAAAATCGAAATAAACAATTAATTCACTTGGTATAATATCGACACCACCGGCTTGTGGTCTCCCATGATAGAATCAATAACTCTCGCATCTTTAAGCGCAAAGCCTTTAGAGAATAAAAGATGATCAATACGCGCTCCATAAAACGATGTTTTCTTGGTGTAATTTAATCCCGTTGTTGCAACACCTAATGCGTTCATCATAGGTGAGAAGTGTTTACGGTATATATTTTCATCTTCAAACATATTAAAGTCACCGGCAATAATGAACTTTTTATGTTCTTTCTGCCATGAAGTAATCAATAAGGCTTCGTATTCTCTATCGCTCTCTATTTTAGCTGCAGAAGACTGACCCCAAGTTAGATATGTTAAGTTCATTAATATATCTCTAGGAGTTTCCATGTGAATATTAGCTAAAGAGAATTCGCCTTGCGCTGTTTTAATTTTATATAGCATCGCAAAATTGCCCCAGCCACCTACTAACTGTCGACTCAATTTACCCACTATTTCAAAATCTAATTTACTGACAATGCAAAGCCCACCATCACAACTAGCCATATATTCTGGTGGTAGCCACTCAACAAAGTTAAGATTTTTAGCTTCTTGTAAAAGTAAAATATCCGGAATTTCATCTTTTATCAATAACTGCAATTCATACTTTGAACCCCCACCAACGTTAGCATTAATAATTTTAATACTATGATTGTCTACATTTCTAAGTTGAAAATATTGAGTTAAAGACGGCAATTGAAAATCTAAGTAATTTAAGGCTGTAATGACAAGTAAAGGGGATATAAATCGACTCTTTTTACCTAATTGTCGCCAAAAGATAAAATTTAATAAGCATAACAGTAATAACCACCATCGAGGACCAAATAAAAGTACGTACTTTGGTACCAGCAACCACTGATAAAATGGCCACCAGGGCAATATAGTTACAGCAAAACTAATGATGACTAAAAATACAAAGTAATACCTAGCAACTGACTTATAAATGCTATTGATAATATCCCGCATAACTTTATTTATTAACACTAATTAAAAGTACCATGAATTTATACAAAAAATTTACCTCCTAATTTTGGCCAAGGTAAAATTAAAGCAAAAACATAGTTGATAAGCGATTAAAAATATAAACAAAAACAATAAATAAAACTGCCGACAAGGCTAAAACAGGAGTTTTAATAGCTTGAATATGCTCTTTAAATAACTCTGGACATTGAATTCGTGTGTACGTTGTTAGCACCGCAGCATAGAAAAATGGTAATAATACATAGGTACGTGATATAAAGAAAATGGAGACTAAAATTCCAATCAAACCAGCCGTAAGGGCAATTATTTCAATCATTACTTTACTATTTTCGGTACGAAAAGCCACTTTTAAAGCTGAAGAAATTGACAAAACAAATATACTTAAATAACTCATAAAACCCAGAAACCCCGTTTCTACAAACGCGAGTACATAACTATTATGGGCAGTACGGCCATGGTAATCTAAGAAGTGGTCAGCACCTACACCTAATATTGGATTCATAGCAAAAAGCTCAAGTGATAAAATCCACGCATATACCCTGCCCATTGCACTATTATCACCTGAGCCGATTTCAGACATTCTAGATGGCCCAAAAGTCAAAAGCACAACACCTGCTAATACCGCAAAAACAACACCTGCCATTGATCTCTTTTTGATTATAAAAAAAGCACCTACAGCAACTAGTAGTGCTAAGATGGAACCTCTTGAGTTTGTTAATATAATTGTATATAACAGCACAATAAGAGCTGTACCCCACATTAACTTATTAGCAAAATTTATTTTTTGATACACAATTCGGTTAAATATATAAGGAATAAATGCTACAAGGATCATCCCAAGGTCGTTTGGATCACTTAGCACACCAAACCATTTGACTTGCGGCTCAAATATCTTTGTAACCACCCCTTCTGAAACAGTCAAAGTAGAGCGATAAAAGGGCTCCTGCCCCCCCCAATTCTCCCCTAAAGTCACCTGTAAATAGCATTGATAGCTGATAAATAATAGTAACAAAATTATAGTAAAAATTAAGCGCCTGATTTGTTCTATGTTTGTAATGGCTACTTGTACTAAAGAAAAAACGATCAAATTAGTTAACATTACAGGTAAATATTCAGTAATAGTTTGAAATTGAAACCGGAATACATTTGACATTACCATTGCAACAAAAAACCATACAAGGTACATAGTTGTTCGATCAAAAGGTGATTTTTTTACTTGGTTCATCGAAGAAAATATAAGTACTAACACACCAAAAGTAAGCGCTGTAATATTCCAATTAAAGTAAAGTGCAGGGATCCATTCCGCAGGCCTAATGATATAAACTACGAGAGTAAAAATTAAAACAAAATACGCCAAAACTACACCTTTTTTCCACGAATTAAATTACTAATGTAACTTGGAAATACCAAATTATGTAGCATTGGTATTTTCTTCATGAATACAGCTAAAAGTACTGATATTACTATAGTTACCACAAAAGACACCCATGGATTAATATCTACATTTAAAAACCGAAAAAATACAAAAAAAACAATAGGATGAAGTAGATATAAAAGAAGGCTCTTCTCACCTAATCCAGCAAAAAAATTGACAATAAAATCAGGTAAAAAAGAAAAAACATTATAAATACAAGGAATAGCTATAGTTAGCATGACTCCATAATACAATAAAAGAAAAGGTTCTCGCCAAGAAGGTATTATTCCACCGGCTAAAAACAAATACCAACCCACTTTGACTGTACCTAAGCAAAGTACTGAAAAAAGCACAACGGAAGCCAACCTTATATACTTTGACGATTCCGTTAAAGGTCGGTGAATATGATGATAAATTACCCCTAATATATATATAAAAGCGATAACATGCATTGAATATGGTGTTGTAACGAGAATATTATCTTCAACCTCTCCAATTAAGAAAAATGAGAAAAAAGCTAAAATTAGAATTATATTGCCCATTTTTTGTTGCAGAAACCTTAATAAATATAGTACGACTAAACAAGGAAGAAACCAAATATACATAAAACCAGTTGACTCTTTAATCCCTTGAGGCGATGCGAAAAAAACAGCCTTAAATAGGTTCACAAAAAAATCTTCCGAACCAAAGAATATAAAATGCAATATCGCTAAAAACAATGTAAACAAGGTGAAAGGTACCCAATGACTAAGATACTTATCTAGATAAGCCATAAAAGTTGTAACTTTTATGGGCCTTAGGAAAGAAAGAATTAAAAAAGCACCCGCGGCAAAAGCATCTGAAAAAGGGCGAATCCATGAATACTCGAGTGTAAGTAAAGAGTTATGCTCTAAAATAATACACAAAATTAGAAACCCTTTAACCGCGTCTAATTTCACATCCCGTAATGGTGCCCCATTAAAAGGCTTAGTTAGCAAAGCCATTGATAAGTTCCATTTAAATAAAATAAATTCTTACAGGGTAAATCGCCAAAGAAGTAATGTCCAGAAAAGACTAACTAATTAAGAGTGTAATATATAAATCAGTAATATAGATGTTCACTTTTTCACTGATTAAATATACCATCTACCTATTTTATAAACCGAAGAAGGGCAGATTTTTGAATTATAGAAGCGATATAGATGGCTTAAGAACAATCGCTGTATTTTTAGTCATTTTGAATCATACTGGTTTTAATTTTGTGCCTGGAGGTTTTGTTGGCGTAGATGTTTTTTTTGTTATTTCTGGTTTTCTAATTACTTCAATCATTTATCCAAAAATAGTTGATGGCTCATTCGAGTTTTCTTTATTCTTAAGTCGAAGAATAAAACGCTTAATGCCTGTTCTCTTTTTCGTTATGGCGGTTAGTTTAGTTGTTTTCACACTAACAATGCTCCCACAAGATTTAATAAAGTTCTATTACAGTATTATATGGGTCAGCGTTTACGTTGGTAACATATTTTTCTGGCTCGAACATGGTGGTTATTTTGATGGTAATTCTCAAGAAGTGCCTTTGTTGCATACTTGGTCACTAGCCATAGAAGAACAATACTATATTGTTTGGCCAATATTTTTAATTTTATCCATTAAATTTTTAGGACCTAAAAAAACATTAGTATTAACTTTTTTAGGTTGCATCGCTGCTACAATATTTTCCCAATGGGGGACTGAAGTAACTATAGGTGCAGCATATTATTTGTTACCCACACGTTTTTTTGAACTTATGGCAGGATCATGTTTAGCCATGTATTGGAGTAAATTACCCGTATTATATCCAACTCTAAGAAATATTTTATCAGGATTGGGGTTAGTTATGATTATAGCTAGTAGCCTTTGGTTAACAAAATATCATTCATTCCCTGGGTATAATGCTCTTTATAGCGTTCTAGGTACCATTTTAATAATTTATGGTACAGGTGGTTGGGTTAATAGGTTCCTATCAACAAAAGCGATGGTTTTTACTGGAAATATTTCTTATTCATTATATCTTTGGCATTGGCCTATTTTAGTTTACCTTAATTATACTTCCGTTGAATTAACATTAAAAATCCAGTTTGCTAGTATATTAGCAACTTATATTATTTCGATTTTATCTTGGAAATATATTGAACAACCATTTAGGACTATGAAACAGAGAAACTTCAGAGAAACAGTTAAAAAAATATACCTATTACCCACATTAGTCCTAATTGTTATATCTTTAACAGGAATATTATATAAAGGCTATCCTCAAAGGTTTTCCCCTGAAATAGTCAAAATGGATAATGCTCTCAACTCCTACTCAAGTCATTCAAGGAAAGGTTGCCATTCACCATTTAGAAACAGCTCGGAACAGCCTAATCCAAACTGCTTAGTTGGTGAACAGAATGAATCACAGCCAAAGGCCAACGTTTTTATTATAGGTGATTCACATGCGAATCATTTTGTACCTTTTCTAGAGGTACTTATCGATGATGTAAGCTTATTGGGCATGGATTATACCCTAGATCAATGCGTACCTGTTGCTGAATTGATGTGGGGAACAAATGCTCATTTAGCAAAAAAATGCCAAGAAAGAAATCGATTAGCTTATGATTATATAGAACAAAATTCTTTTGAATTTGTTGTTTTGGCAGCCTCTTGGCCCGCTTTATCAACCAAAAGAATATTTAATGGATATAATGTAACAAATAAAGCTGAAAAAGAGCAGTTGTTTACTAGTATGTTGATCGATAGCGTCGAAAAAATAGTTGCTACTGGGGCGGTACCTATAATTGTCGAAGATACACCATCACTAGGAGGTATTAGTGCTAAATGTCCTATCAAAAATGAAGTATTTAAAAGTGAATTAGATTGTAGCATCCAGTTGCTTGACAATGAGCTGATGAAAAGCGCTATTAGTAATGTAAAAACTCACTTCCCTACTTTAGTCATATTAACTCCATCGAAGTTATATTGTCATTTAAATGTTTGCTCTATGGAGATCAAAAACACTCCTCTATATAGGGACGATAACCATCTTAATGAAAAAGGCGCTAAATTATTAGGCGAGATCTATTTATCCAAGTTCGGAAACCCACTAGTCGCTGATTCTAGTCTAAGATAGGAAATATAATAATGCATCCTCCTTTAAAAGTTGGGCTTATTGTAGATAGCCTTACACTCCCTGCTTGGGCTATTAAGGCAATAGAAGAAATAAAATTTTCTGAAGTTATGACAATAGAATTAGTGATAACGACCGGATTGACTTCTAATGAGAAACCACAACCTAATAACTTGCTATCAAATAAAGCACATCACTTCTTGAGTTTTTTATATAGTTGCTTAATAGAGCGCAAAACTTATTTACCAAATGCACTCAAACAGCAAGATACTTCATACTTATTTGAAAATATAACTTCCTTACCCATAAATCTACAACTTAAATACGACTGTTACCACTTAAGAACTAATGATGTAGATACAATAAGTTCTTATAGCCTCGACGTTTTAATTCACCTAAGCGCACATCCTATTAAGGGTGAGAACCTAGAAAAAACAAAGCATGGTACCTGGAAAATCGATCATAGTGACATCAATGAAATAAGAGGAGGAGAATCTGGATTTTGGGAAAGTATGAATGATACACCTGTTACAGGTGTTACTCTTCGACAACTGGGTAGTTCTAATTTTGGAGGGGTAATTATAGAAAAATCATATTCATGCACGAATGCTCTGTCCATTAAAGATAATATTAATAACTCAAGTTTCGGGGTTCACTTTTAACCAATAAAAGTGAATTATCCCTCATTCTAAGGCTTCTTGCCGCAAAGTAAAATTATCCATTTGCATGACTTGCGTAAAAAAATCGACAACCGTCTGTT
>NZ_JACGWF010000106.1:0-12127 GCF_014077595.1 Colwellia sp. 6M3
GATGATAATTCTTTATGGTTGAGCCACTTAATGGTGTGCTTTTATAATGAGAATGAAATAACGACGGAATATAAAGCAAGCTTAACTTCTTGGTTAGAACGCTACATTCAACTTCGAAATAACGGCGCAAGAACGCGTGTTGACATTAGCGAAGCCATGAATAAGGTTAATCCTAAGTATGTTCTACGAAATTACTTAGCGCAGCAAGCTATTGAGTTAGCTGAAAAGCAAGATTATTCATTATTGCAGCAATTACAAAAAGTGCTAACAAATCCTTATGATGAACAACCTGCGTTTGAAAAATTTGCGGGAAAGCGGCCTGAATGGGCTAGGCATAAGGCCGGTTGTTCAATGTTGTCTTGCAGTTCGTAGTTTTTGCTACGGGTTGTACTTACAATAACGATTAACTTAGATTGATGAATCGAAGCTTGTTAAACAAACATTGATTAACAAGTTTGCTGCCTGAACAACACTCAACAATGTTAAGGCAGTTAACTCGATTTTAATTTTTGACGATATTGTAGGGCAATAAGCTTAATAATATCTCGCCAAGAAATAATACCAATTGCTTGCTGCTTTTCATCAACTATTGGGAGGCAAGATATTTTATGATCATGGAATAACAACACGGCTTCAGTAAGGCTGGTATCTTGTGTTGCTGTGATCAAATCTCGAGACATGATCAAGTGCACCTTTTTATTCATTAAAAAACTATCTTGTGCGGTTTCGTTGCGGGTGCCAACAGTTGGACTTAAATTTTTCCATAAATCGCGGTCAGTAATAATGCCAGCTAATGTTGATTTGTTTTGGATCATAATGTGATGCATATTATTTTTTTCAAACAACATTTTAGCTGTTTCTAAAGTGTCATCCATATCTAATGTTATTAAATCTCTCTTCATTATTTGACTAATTATCATGCTTTTATCCTCACCACAAATATACAGTTGGAAAAATCACCTTACTTTTATAAATCATACCATAACAAAAAATAACGATGTGCCTGTTTTATTTCAGGCCGCTACTTTGCCAATGGGTAACTAAAAACGCCTTGTCACAAAACTGTCATGTTGGTGTTTTATAATCGCTTCAGTTATAAAAATCATCATAGTTAAAGGTATTTTTAAGTGGCCATTGCTTCTAAATCAGCAAATTATCGCAAAGTGAAAAATTCATTAGCAAAATGGGTGATCACCTTAGGCGGTATCAGTGTTTTATTTACTTTAGTACTAATATTCATGTATTTACTATACGTAATAAAACCTATTTTTGAATCTGCAAAAGTTGAACCTACGGCTCAATTTGTTATTAGTGACCAAAGTCGTATTCTTGCAACCGGGGTTGATGAGTTAAAAGAGGTGGCCTATAGCATTACAGAACAAGGCTTTATCAACTTTTATCAATTAGTTGATGGTGGCGGGTATAAAGCGGGTGATAAAATATTATCAGAGCAACTCACTGATGACGGTATTAGCATCAAGCAACTGGTCAATATCGGTCAAGAGCAAAAGTTATTACTTGATAGTGCTGGAAATGTTCAGCTTGTTGTACCAAACTTTTTTGCTAACTTTGATAGTGGTGAAAGAGTTATTGTTCCAAGTATTCGATATCCACTAGGTGAAGACTATTTACCTCTTGATGAACAAGGCGGTTCTTTTAGTAAACTATCGTTTGCTATGGATGATGAAAAGGCCGTTTTCGTTGGCTTTACAGCTGATAATCGTCTGATTAAAACTACTTTACTCGCCGAAGATGACTTCAGTTATGACACTGCCTTTGATGCGCAATATGAAGAAATTGACTACACCGCCAAGGTGATTAACGATATTTTAGTCTCACCTGATTTAGCAATGGTATTTGTTCGACAAGGTGACCAAGTTGCCGTGTTTTCATTAGATGACGAAGAAGCTGAGCTAAAAGCAACGATTATTCCTCAGCTGTCGCAAAACAAATCGACTCCAAACCATATTACCGCTATGGCGTTATTATCTGGTGGTAGCTCAATTTTATTAGGTGATGATAATGGTTCAGTAAGCCAATGGTTTGAAGTGGCAACAGATCAAGGGCGCGAATTTAAAGAAATTCGACGATTTAATGTCAGTGAAAACGAGCCTGTGAGTGCCATTTATACAGAGCAATTTCGCAAAAGTTTTTATACCGAAACACCCTCGGGTGAAATGGGGATGTTTTATACCACCAGTGAAGCTGATTTATGGCGTGGTCAGCTACATCAAGGAAATGCTCAAGCATTTGCTATTGCCCCCCGTGCTGATGGGTTAGTGTTGTTTTATGACAACCAATTAGCACTTTACGCGGTTGAAAATGAACACCCAGAAGTTACATGGCAAGCACTTTGGCAAGAAGTTTGGTATGAAGGTTACCCAGAGCCTGAGTTTATTTGGCAATCAACCTCTGGCTCAGATGATTTTGAAGGTAAATTTTCTTTAGTGCCAATTTCTTTCGGTACCATTAAAGCTGCAACGTATGCAATGCTATTTGCCGTACCTATTGCGTTAACCGCTGCTATATATACCGCATATTTTATGACGCCAGGTATGCGCAGAAAAGTTAAACCAACCATTGAAATGATGGAAGCATTACCTACGGTTATATTAGGCTTTTTGGCTGGACTTTGGTTAGCGCCAATTATTGAAATTTATCTCCCTGCTATATTTTTGTTATTAATATTTATTCCCTCATCCGTATTTATAACCGCTTTCGCATGGCATAAATTACCGCGCGAAACGAAAACGCGTATTCCTGAAACATGGGCACCTATTATACTAATACCCGCTATTCTCATTGCCGCTTATGCTGCATTCGCATTATCTCCGGTACTTGAACTGTATATGTTTGGTGGTGATGTTAGGCAGTTTATTACTAATGATTTAGGCATTGATTTTGATCAACGTAATGCTTTAGTTGTTGGTATTGCGATGGGGTTTGCGGTTATACCAACGATATTCTCTATGGCTGAAGATGCCATATTCAGTGTTCCTAAGCACTTAACCAGTGGTTCATTAGCGTTAGGAGCCACACAATGGCAAACCCTGATTAAAGTTGTGTTACTGACGGCAAGTCCAGGCATATTTTCTGCCGTTATGATGGGATTAGGACGCGCTGTTGGTGAAACCATGATTGTATTAATGGCTACAGGAAACACCCCAATTCTCGACTGGAGTATTTTCCAAGGTATGCGAACACTGGCAGCTAATATTGCTGTTGAAATGCCGGAATCTGAAGTCGGTAGCTCCCATTATCGAATTCTATTCTTGGCAGCATTTGTTTTATTTGTATTTACGTTTGTATTTAACACGCTTGCTGAGTTTATACGTCAGCGTTTGCGTGAAAAATATAGCTCAATGTAAGGAAGGCTAGAAAGTATGAATAATTGGTTTAAGTCTGGCTCGCCTTGGGTGTGGTTGTCAGCAGGTGGTGTAAGTATAAGCCTGATATCGGTTTTAGGTTTATTGTGGTTAATTGCATCACGTGGTTTAAGTTATTTCTGGCCAGCAGATATTTATCAGTTTGATATGACTGATGAGCAAGGTCAGCCTTTAACGGTTATTGGTGAAATTTACGATAGAGAAAGCATACCGGTTACACAGTTAGTGCATTTAAATCTTGATATAGATAAATCTGCAGAAACCATCGAGCGACTTTTAATTAAGACCGGTAATCGCGAGCTTGTTAGTTTAGATTTTCGCTGGATATTAGTACCTCAAATTAATAAAACCTCTTTACCAGAAGAGCTTGTGGTAATAGAGCGCAGAACTCATGGTAATTTTTATGGTTATATTGAAGACATTATCCTTGATGGTGCACCCGTAGGTCAGAACAAAATGGCTGAGCTTGTTGAGCGAGTAAGTGATTTTCAAGATGAAATTGAGACTCTACAAACTTCAGACATTGGTGCGATTAATTATCAAATTGAACGCATCCGTTTAAAGGAACGTAAACATAACCTTGATGATACGCTGACTCCTGAATTAGAACAGCAGTTCAAAGTTAACGTAGCCGAATTAAAAGCAGATTATCAAGTACTTGAAAAGCAGTTAATGTCGCTACGTGAAAAAATATCTCGCGACCAAATTGTTATGCGCGCTATGGATGGTCAAAAAGTTATTATTAATTTTGAAGACATACTACACGTTACCTTTAATAATAAACTGAGCCTTTTTGCAAAAGTTAAAATATTTCTCAGCCAAATCGTTGCTTTTGTTAGTGATGACCCACGCGAGGCGAATACCGAAGGTGGTGTATTCCCAGCAATATTTGGTACGGTGTTAATGGTGTTGTTGATGACAGTCATTGTGTCACCTTTAGGTGTGGTAGCGGCTATTTATTTACATGAATATGCGGGTAATAACGCCTTGACCAAACTCTTACGTATAGCGGTAATTAACCTGGCAGGTGTACCTTCAATTGTATACGGTGTGTTTGGTTTGGGGTTCTTTGTTTATATGGTAGGCGGCAGTTTAGACCAATTATTTTATGCTGAAACATTGCCTAGCCCAACATTTGGTACGCCAGGGGTTATGTGGTCAGCACTTACGTTAGCCATTTTAACTTTACCTGTCGTTATTGTATCAACAGAAGAAGGGCTATCACGTATTCCTTCAGCAATGCGGCACGGCAGTTTGGCGTTAGGCGCTACCAAAGCTGAAACGTTATGGCGTATTATTTTACCAATTGCCAGTCCGGCCATTATGACGGGTATTATTTTAGCTATTGCTCGAGCAGCAGGTGAGGTAGCACCACTTATGCTCGTTGGTGTCGTAAAAATGGCACCTAACTTACCACTTGATGGCAACTTTCCGTTCTTACATTTAGATCGCAAGTTTATGCATTTAGGTTTCCATATCTACGATGTAGGCTTTCAAAGTCCGAACGTTGAAGCCGCAAGACCATTGGTATATGCCACGGCTCTATTATTGGTGACCATTATTGTTGCTTTGAATATAACAGCAGTTTCTATTCGAAACCGCTTACGAGAAAAATATCGTATGTTAGAGCATTAATATTCATTGCAAAAAAGCAAGATTAAGAAAATTGACATAATTAAAAAATGAACGGGTATAAATGCCCCTCTATTGAATAAGATTTAAAGAGAACACTATGATTTCTGTTACGCCAAAAATTTTATCAGATCAAAATGTTAAGCTTGATCTTAATAACCTTTCGCCAGAGCAAATAGCGTTAGAGATTAAGAACCTGGATTTATATTATGGTAACAAACAGGCATTGCAAAATATTTCAATGTCGATCCCGAAAGGCCAAGTAACGGCATTTATTGGGCCGAGTGGTTGTGGTAAATCGACCTTGTTACGCTGCATTAATCGCATGAATGACTTGGTTGATATTTGTAAAATCACTGGCCAAATAAACTTACATGGCGAAAATATTTATGACCGTCATACTGATGTGGCGGCATTACGTCGTAAAGTAGGTATGGTGTTTCAGCGTCCTAATCCGTTTCCAAAATCCATTTATGAAAACGTGGTTTATGGTCTACGTATTATGGGTGAGAACAACCGCCGAGTATTAGACGAAGCGGCTGAAAACGCATTGCGAAGCGCGGCATTATGGAATGAAGTAAAAGACAGGTTACATGAAAGTGCTTTAGGGCTTTCTGGTGGTCAGCAACAACGTTTGGTGATTGCTCGAGCTATAGCGATTAAACCTGAGGTGTTATTGTTAGATGAACCAACATCTGCATTGGATCCTATTTCAACATTAACGATTGAAGAGTTAATAAACGATTTGAAGAAACAATTTACTGTCGTTATCGTGACGCATAATATGCAACAAGCGGCCCGGGTTTCAGACCAAACGGCGTTTATGTATATGGGTGACTTGATTGAATACAGTGATACAAATACCTTATTTACTACACCAACAAAGAAGAAAACAGAAGATTACATTACTGGCCGTTACGGTTAATAAATAGCCGATAAACAGAGGGTTTTACCGTGGATAAATTAAATGTTGGCCGTCATATTTCTGGCCAGTTTAACGAAGATCTAGAACGTATTATTAACCATGTTATGCACATGGGGGGGCTAGTCGAGAAGCAATTAGCTGAAGCATTAACGTCGGTATGTGACGCTGATGAAGCATTAGCAAAAAAAGTGCTAAGTAACGACTACCTTATTAATAATGCTGAAGTTAGTATTGATGATGAATGTACGCGCATTATCGCTAAACGTCAGCCGGCTGCAGGCGATTTACGCTTGGTGATGGCCATTGTTAAAACAATAACGGATCTTGAACGTATTGGTGATGAAGCTGGAAAAATTGCTAATGTTACGTTAGAGAGTTTTTCGGGTAAGCATAAAGATCTATTGTCAAATTTGGATAACTTAGGTCGCCATGTTTTAACTTTTTTACAAGCGACCTTAGACGCATTTACCCGAATGGATTTTGATGCTGCGGTGAAAGTGCATAAAAGTGACGATAAAATAGATCGTGAGTATGAAGCACTGATGCGCCAACTGATGACCTATATGATGGAAGACCCTCGCTCTATCCCTCAAATAATGAGTGTTATATGGTCAGCTCGCGCATTAGAGCGAATTGGTGACCGTTGTCAAAATATTTGTGAATATATTATCTATTTTGTTAAAGGCAAATCGGTTCGTCACACAACACCGGAAGATTTTGAATCATTGTCTTAAAACAAAATGTTTTGCGTAATTAGCTTTTACTTAGCCAATAAGGTATATACTTTTAAGTGAAGTGATAATAACTAATCATTCTATCAACAGTCGTAATCTTGTTATAAAGCCTTTGAATTAATTTTCAAATGCTTTAATATCCGCGGCGAATAAAAATAAAGAGCATAAGCTCCTGGAAATTAATTATGGCCAGAAATTCAATTATTGGTATATTTGCAAAATCGCCAATTAAACCATTAGAAAAACACATTCGAATAGTACACAAATGTTGTAGTCAACTTGTACCTTTCTTCGCAGCAGTTACTGAAGAAGATTGGAGTGCCGCAGGTAAAATGCGTACTAAAATCTCTAAGTTAGAGCGTGATGCTGATGACTTAAAACGTCAAATTCGATTAGAGCTTCCGGGTGGTTTGTTTATGCCCGTTGATCGTGCTGATTTACTCGAGTTATTATCTCAACAAGACAAAATTGCCAATCGCGCAAAAGATATTGCTGGACGTATCTTTGGTCGCAAATTAACCATTCCTACCGTATTACAAGAACAGTTCATTGCTTATGTAGCACGTAGCATCGACGCTGCTGAAAAAGCTGCTGACGCAATAAATGAACTGGATGACCTACTAGAAACTGGATTTCGTGGTCGTGAAGTTGAATTAGTCACTAAAATGATCAGTCAACTTGACGAAATTGAAGATGAAACAGATGGTATGCAAATTAAACTGCGTAAAGAACTATTAAATATTGAAAAAGATTTAAATTGCGTAGATGTAATGTTTTTATATCAAATCATCGATTGGGTTGGCGATTTAGCTGATCTTGCCGAACGTGTTGGCGCACGTTTAGAAATTCTTTTGGCTAGAAAATAGGGCTAACTCATGGAAATTTTACTATCACATGGCTCTACGTTAGTCATGATCGCCGCTGTCGTAGGTTTTTTTATGGCATGGGGCATAGGCGCTAACGATGTTGCTAATGCAATGGGAACATCGGTTGGGTCAAAAGCATTAACGATTAAACAAGCTATCATTATCGCAATGATTTTTGAATTTGCTGGTGCATATTTAGCCGGTGGTGAAGTAACATCAACCATTCGAAAGGGCATTATTGACCCTGCGTTGTTTGTCGACATTCCAGAGCTTTTAGTTTTTGGTATGATTTCAGCACTATTGGCTGCAGCAACTTGGTTATTAGTGGCTTCTATCTTAGGTTGGCCTGTTTCAACAACTCACTCTATTGTTGGTGCGATTATTGGTTTTGCTGCGATAGGCATAAGCCCTGATACTGTAGCGTGGGGCAAAGTTGGTGGTATTGTTGGCAGCTGGGTTGTTACACCATTAATTTCAGGTGTTATTGCTTTTATTATATTTAACAGTGCTCAAAAGTTAATATTCGATACTGACAAACCATTAGAGCAAGCGAAACGATATGTACCGTTTTATATGTTTTTAGCGGGTTTTGTTTTATCACTAGTTACCATTAAAAAAGGTTTAAAGCACATTGGTTTAGATAATATCGATGTTGGTTTCTACAATTTTGAAGTAGCAGGTGCTGGTGGTTATTACTTGGCTATAATCGTTGCTATTATCGTTGCTGTTATTGGTAAGTACTTTGTTACACGCCTTAAGTTTGATGATAAAGCCGATAAAACAACTCATTACGCTAACGTTGAGAAAGTGTTTGCCGTACTAATGGTTGTTACCGCATGTTGTATGGCCTTTGCTCATGGTTCAAATGATGTAGCTAATGCTATAGGGCCACTAGCGGCGGTTGTAAGTATTGTTGATAACGGTGGTGAAATAGCCAAAAAAGCTAGCCTTGTATGGTGGATATTACCATTGGGTGGTTTTGGCATCGTTGCTGGTTTAGCATTGTTTGGCCATCGTGTTATTGCCACGATAGGTAAAGGCATTACGCACTTAACACCAAGTCGTGGTTTTGCCGCTGAGTTAGCAGCAGCATGTACAGTGGTTATTGCTTCTGGCGCTGGCTTACCAATTTCAACTACACAAACTCTTGTTGGTGCGGTGTTAGGTGTGGGAATGGCTCGTGGTATTGCAGCGATTAACTTAGGCGTTGTTCGTAACATTGTTATTTCTTGGGTAATTACCTTACCTATAGGTGCTGGTCTTTCAATTATCTTCTTCTGGATCATGAAAGCGATATTTAGTTAATACAGCAGCTAAATAAACTTTAAATGAAGCCAGTATTGATACTGGCTTTTTTTATGGTCACAGTTTTTCTAATGTTAACTATTGATACAGAACAACTTCTTATTGATGATAGCGCTTATAACGCCCCTATATCTGTTAGTTTCAGCAGAGGGCATTATATTATGCCTCGGATATAAACTGATTGAGTAATCGCCTAGTCGTTGTTTTTTTAGGCTAACTCAATTCATTATCAACGTTGGTTAAGGTTAACTAACAAAATGGCTTGCGGGTAAGGTTAAATCTCGATATTATGTCGCCTCTTTCGAGATATAATTATTATTACTTAATATTTATTTCATTAAAGACAGTGCCTTGATAGCTCAGTCGGTAGAGCAGAGGATTGAAAATCCTCGTGTCCCTGGTTCGATTCCGGGTCAAGGCACCATATACTTGCAGTAAAAAAATTAAAGCCTTAACAGTCAAATGTTAAGGCTTTTTCTTTTTACGCGTTTGAAAGTTTTTTGAACCGTTTTTTAAACAAAAAAATACCCGCTCATTCAGCAGGTATTTTATTTAACGTGTTGGGATACATCAGAAAGTTATTTTTTCTGCGCTTGTTTAATCGCGCTTTTAGTTGCTCTTCGCTCGGCAATGACTTGTTTTATTTCGCCACCAATATGAGCTTCACCACGTGCTTTAGCTAGATTGATTTGTTTCTCACGTTCTTGAAAGCTACTTTTTTGTTCATCAGTGTATTTATCAAAACATCGTGGGCAGCTTACTCCTTGAATATAATGTTCACTGGTTTTTTCTTCGTCAGTAATTGGGTAGCGACAAGCAAAGCATTGATCATATTTGCCACGCTCTAAGCTATGGTTGACTGCAACGCGGGCGTCAAAAACAAAGCATTCACCTTGCCACTTAGTTTCTTGCTCGGGCACTTCTTCAAGGTATTTTAAAACACCGCCTTCTAAATGGTAAACCTCATCAAATCCTTGCTCTTTCAAGTAGGCTGTTGATTTTTCACAGCGTATACCGCCGGTACAAAACATAGCGACTTTTTTATGTTTGTTTTTATCTAAATTTTTTGCCACATAATCAGGAAATTCTCGAAACGTTTCGGTGTTTGGATTGATCGCATTTTCAAAAGTACCAATTTCTACTTCATAATCATTACGTGTATCTATTAATAAAACTTCTGGATCAGAAATTAGTGCATTCCAATCTTTAGGTTTTACGTAAGTACCAACAGTAAGAGTTGGGTCTATACCTTCAACACCCATGGTAACAATTTCTTTCTTCAATTTAACTTTTGTACGCTGAAAAGGATTTTCTTGATGAAACGAAGACTTCGTTGATACGCCAGATAAGCGATTGTCGCTATTAATAAAAGCTAATACGGTGTCTATGCCGGCTTGTGTCCCCGCTATAGTGCCATTTATGCCTTCTAACGCCAAAAGTAAAGTGCCTTTAACTGCGTTGTCTTCCATTACTTTTTGTAATTGCGGCTTAATTGCTTCAAAATTTTCTAAACGTACAAATTTATATAATGCACAAACAGTGATGTTATTCATGTTTTATTGACCCATTGAGCGAGCCTGATAGTAAGTCAGGAGCTATAGATTGAAAGTAAATTCACCATACGAACCCTGCAAGGTGAAGTGTTTGTTTATCGTCTGATGATAAAGCGCGAGCATTCTACCAAATGTGGCTCTGGCCTAAAAGTCTTAAGACTAACTTTATTTATGCACAGCGTAATATGGCTGTAAACTGGTGCCTGCAACATATTGTTGACAGTTGTTTATCAAGTATATTCTCTTGGCATAGCCTTTATCAGATCGCTTGTTATAATATTGCACATTGCCTTTTTAATCGTGTGAAAAGCAAACACGTAATTTACCTATTTTTTGGAGTTGTTTAGCCCATGTCTAACACCAATTTACTGAATGAAACACATAACCCAGCTTTAATCAGTTGGGTAGCATCTGCTAATGTTGAAAGTTGCGATTTTCCAATTCAAAATCTACCTTTTGCTAGTTTTAAAATAAAAGGCGGCAACGACGCATTTCGAGCAGGTGTAGCTATTGGTGATCAAGTAATAGATTTAAAAGCGCTATTTGAATTAGCTATTTTTGATGGTGATGCTCAACTAGCGTTAGAGAAATGTTGTGATTCGCAACTAAATGACTTTATGTCAATGGGTAAGCAATTCTGGAGTGCTTTACGCCAAGCTTTATCACAAGCATTAACACAAGGTTCAGCGCTTGAATCGAAGCTTACTTCATGTTTGATTGCTCAGGCTGATGTTGAGTATGCCTTGCCATGTCAAATTGGGGATTACACCGATTTTTATACTTCAATTCATCATGCTACATCGGTTGGTAAAAAATTCAGACCTGATAACCCGTTGTTACCAAATTATAAATGGGTTCCTATTGGCTACCATGGTCGCTCTTCTTCAATTGAAGTTTCAGGTAATGATTTTAAACGTCCTAAAGGGCAAACAAAAGCGCCGACAGCAACAGAGCCATCTTTTGGTCCATGTAAACGTTTAGATTATGAAATGGAAGTCGGTATATTTATTGGTAACGGTAATGACTTGGGCGCACCTATAAGTATTGAAAACGCTGAAGATCATGTGTTTGGCATGTGTTTATTCAATGATTGGTCTGCTCGTGATATTCAAGGTTGGGAATATCAGCCTTTAGGACCATTTCTATCAAAAAGTTTTGCTTCAACGGTTTCTCCATGGATTGTTACCTCAGAAGCATTAGCGCCTTATCGTGCCGCTTGGACACGTGATGAAGCTGATCCTCAACCTATGCCTTACTTGGAGTCACAGAAAAACCGAGATTTTGGCTCTTTAGATTTAAGTCTACAGGTTCTAATTGAAACTGAAGCTATGCGTAACGCTGGACAAAAAGCAGTACAGTTATCGCAATCAAACTTTAAAGATTCATACTGGACTGTAGCGCAGATGGTAGCTCATCATACGGTTAACGGTTGTAATTTACGTGCAGGTGATATGTTTGGTAGCGGAACGCAATCAGGAGCTAAACCTGAAGAAGCTGGCTCAATGCTCGAATTATCTAATGCAGGCTCTGAGCCTATTACTTTACCTAACGGTGAAACGCGTACCTTTTTAGAAGATGGTGATGCGATAATCATGAAAGGTTGGTGTAAAAAAGCAGGAGCAGCACGTATTGGTTTTGGTGAAGTAAGTGCAACAATTTTAGCTGCTGATTAAAAAGTAGTTCCTAATAGGAAAACACTTTAATTTTCTATAAAGCTCCATATGCA
>NZ_JACGWF010000078.1:0-20489 GCF_014077595.1 Colwellia sp. 6M3
GTCAACCTGGTTCAATTTTACCTCACACTAAATTCGAATCAGAAGTATACGTGTTATCGAAAGATGAAGGTGGTCGTCATACGCCATTCTTCAAAGGATACCGTCCACAGTTTTACTTCCGTACAACGGATATCACAGGTGCTGTAGAGCTTCCTGAAGGTGTTGAAATGGTAATGCCAGGCGACAACTTGAAGTTTGTTGTAGAGCTTATCAACCCAGTAGCGATGGACGAAGGTTTACGCTTCGCAATCCGTGAAGGTGGTCGTACTGTTGGTGCTGGTGTTGTATCTAAAATTATTGCTTAATTTTAGACCACACTAGAACTTAAAAAAAGGATGCTTCGGCATCCTTTTTTGTTTTCAGTATGGCCAGCTTCATGGATTATCCGTGATGAGGAAATACGTTAATAAAACAGTCCCAATGGACTGTTTTTAGTGATTTTCGCAAGCACCTCTGGTGCGCAGCTGAGAGTCGTACTGTTGGTGCTGATGTTGTATCTAAAATTATTGCTTAATTTTAGACCACACTAGAGCTTAAAAAAAGGATGCTTCGGCATCCTTTTTTGTTTTCAGTAGAGCTAGTTTCAGGGCTTATCCTAAGAAGCTTGGCGTCGAGTTTTTGGTGCAGGTGTTGTATCGCTTTTACCTTAACGGATGTATTGCTTAATAATTTTTAGACACCAAACCTTAAAAAAGACGCTTCGGCGTCTTTTTTGTTTATGGAAAAGCTATCAATAGTAACAAGGAATATAGTTATATCCAGCAGGCCATAGAGTGAGGTTTAAGTAGGGGGTAGTTAGCTTTTTGGGTCAAATAGACGCTGCAAAAGAGACAAAATGATACATTATAAATGACTATATTTTGATAAAATAAAAAGGTAATTTCCTGTTCGTTAAAGTAATAATTATTAACATTTCAGGTTTTTTTATTATTATTGTCATAGTAAGTTGATAAGTTATTTTTCATTGTGCTTTGGTTAAAGTTCGTTGCTCTTAAGAAAAACAGAACTAGTACAGTAGATATAATGCAGCTATAAGCTTTACTTCCCCCCCTTTATTATCAATGGAGTGATAGATGTTTTTTATTGATCAAGTCATATTACTGGCCGCGGTATTGATTTTACTGGGCATCATCTCAAGTAAATTATCAGCGCGTTTAGGTTTACCTGTATTAGTACTTTTTTTAATTGTTGGTATGCTAGCCGGTGAAGATGGTCCTGGCGGAATTCTATTTGATAATGCCGAAGCTGCTCACTCCTTAGGCACGCTAGCACTAGCCTTAATATTGTTTGATGGCGGTCTACAAACTCCGTTTAAAGCCATTAAACTTGTTTGGAAGCCTGCATCTGCTCTTGCTACTTTCGGTGTTCTTATTACGGGCGCTATCACCGGCTACGCAGCCGCCTACATTTTAGATATTTCTTTACTACACGGTATGTTACTTGGCGCAATTGTCGGGTCAACAGATGCCGCCGCTGTTTTCTCATTATTACGTAATGCCGGCATTCACTTAACGGGTAAGTTAAAAGCGACACTAGAAATAGAAAGTGCGTCTAACGATCCTATGGCTATATTTTTAACGATAGGTTTACTAGAAATTTTAGTGAATGACATGACACCCGGTACGGGTTTGTTGGTGATGTTTCTATCACAAATGGGCTTAGGTATCGCTGTTGGTTTGGCTGTGGGTTGGATATCTGTTCGACTAATCAACCGTATTCAATTAGTTGCTGCAGGACTATACCCAGTATTAGTTGCTGCATGTGGTTTACTTTCATTTGGAATTACCGCCAACATTGGTGGTAGTGGCTTTTTAGCTGTTTTTATCACGGGTGTAGTTATTGGCAACAGTCGGTTTGTTTTTCAACGAAGTACTTTTTTGTTTCACGATGGCTTAGCTTGGTTAAGTCAAATTACGATGTTCGTTGTGCTTGGTTTGTTAATCACCCCAACTTCATTGTTAGACGTGTGGCTTGAAGGGCTAATTATTGCTTTTGTACTGATTTTTATTGCAAGACCACTTGCTGTCATGCCTATTTTGGCTCTTTTCGGTTTTAATCTTCGTGAAATGACCTTGGTATCTTGGGTAGGCTTAAGAGGCTCTGTACCGATTATACTCGCAATATTTCCTTTAATATTTGGTTTGCCAGGTGCTGCTTTAATTTTTAATGTAGTATTTTTTGTGGTACTCATTTCAGCTACTCTGCAGGGTTCAAGTTTAGCTTGGATGGCAAGGAAGCTTAAACTAACCTTGCCTCCTCCGGTAACGCCTGCTGCAACATTAGAAATAACAGCGTTAGGTGATGTTGATGCTGATATTGTTGAATATACTTTGGGTAGTTCATCTCGCGCTGTAGGCAGTCGTATTTCGCAATTAGCTTTGCCTGAAAGTACTGTTATGGCAATGATTTCTCGTAGTAACAATATTATTACACCACGAGGCTCAACGCTTTTACAAGCTGAAGATCAGCTATTTATTGTGCTTAAACCAGCAACGAGAGCATTTGTTGATAGCGTTTTTTCAGGCAAAAAAGTTGAAGCAGAAAATATTTTACCTGCACAAGAGCTTAGGGTTAAAGGCACCACGCAAGTTATTGATATCACTCATTCATACGGGATTGATATTACTGAAGACCCCCAAGAGACTTTAGAACAAGTCATAAAGACTAAACATATTGGGCAGCCAACTGATAATACTGTATTAGAACTTGGAAATGTTAAGTTATATGTAAGAGAAATGGTGAATCAACGCATTATTACCGTCGGTATTTTAGTTAATGAAAAGCAAGTTAAAGCGGGTATAAAGTAACTTTACTTTCTTTCAATTTTTACCTTGAAAAACGCAGTGGTGAATAATTGGCTAGCCCTAATAAATTATTAGAAAATGCAGCTAGCCAGAATTTATGTAAACCTGTTTGTTTACATAACATGCATTTTATAAAGTGTTGCTGTAGCGTATTGTAAACTTACAGAAGCCCCGCACGTAACCAGAAAGGTTTATTTCGAAACCAGAGCGTTACAATCCATTTTTCACCAGCAGTAACGGCTTTACCTCTGTGGATACTGGAAACATCTCTGTTTTCGTCTTTATCACAATTGTCAAAGATTAAGGTCTTATTCATTTGAGGTTGCACTGATATTAACGGCGTTTTAAATTCAGTCTCCCCTCCGGTAAAACCGTCATTTAAATAGAATATTGCTGTTTTAACTCTTTGACCAAATTGTGAAATGTGTTGAGCAATTGAGTCTGTATGCGGGTAAATATGATCGTAGTGCCACTGATAGTATTGCTCAGGTTGATATTTTAAAACAACAGGTGGCTCTGCAAATGAAATAGGAAGACCAGCTGCTTTAGCGAGTAAGTTTTCAAGCAGAGCAAGTGCTACAGAGTCGTTTGGAAGTGGTGTAGGATAATGCGTGTTATTTCTGATCTTTTCGTTTTTGCTATTTTTACCCTCACCGCCAAACAGAGACACATCTTTAAGTAATGGCGCGCAAGTCGATATAATAGAGTTGAGTTGTTCAGCTTTAAAAGGCATGTTGTATGTGCTTTTGTTTGTGCCGATAAGCTCAGGAGGCGAAACTAATTCGGCCATAGCTACCAGTTGGCTGAGTACGCTTCTTTGCCTCTTAGTACAAAAGTTGTTAATCATTTGCTCTGAATAGGCAATAGCATCGTTATATTCGTTATCAAGTTCAATGGCTATATCAGTTTTAACATCAATAAATGCCTCTAGTGACTTAATTGCAGGTGTATTCCATTGGATACTTGCTGCAACAGCTAAAGATAACTCCTTGATTGAGCAATTACTTCTTATTGAGTGAACCAACCAAAGGTTAGAAAATTCAGCATTACTGTTGGCTAATTTAAACACTGTTTTAGGGTCTAATTTTCCAAAGTGTTTATCTTCGAGTAACGCTAAAAGCATAGGGGATCAGTTATTATTGAAAATTTGAAAAACAAAATATCTAATCTCAGCGTTAATATCAAGCATTAGGCGCTTATCATGCAATGTTGATAGTGCTTTCAACGTTTTATGGTAACTAATGGAACGTTCACTCAAGGGTTATTGAGATAACTGGAAAATAGTCCTTGAGTAAAATATTTTGATTAGTATAATAGCGCCTCACTTCTAGAGTCACTCTTAATTCCCAAACAACTAAGAATCACTCGGTAAGTGTAAGTACAAATTGAAGGGGTATAGTTCCAATTGGTAGAACAGCGGTCTCCAAAACCGACGGTTGGGAGTTCGAATCTCTCTACCCCTGCCATTTTTTAGTAAAGTGCTTATTAGTTAAATAATAGGGGCTTTAGATTTTAACCTCGATAATATCGAGGTGCTTTGTCTTAGATTAGGCATGTAATTACAGGTAGTATATATGAATGCAAGTACTGAAACTGAACCAAGTGGTTCGTTTGATTTTTTAAAGTGGGGCGTAATTGTTTTACTTTTAGCTGGCGCAGTTGTCGGTAATTACATTTTTGCTGAGCAGTCAGTTCTTGTTCGCGCTATAGCAGTAGTTGCTGCTATTGTTATTGCTGGACTTGTTGCTATGCAAACAGTTAAAGGTCGTAATGCAGTAGACTTTGCTAAAGAGTCTCGCACTGAAGTTCGTAAAGTAGTTTGGCCAACTCGTCAAGAAGCAGTTCAAACAACGGGTATTGTATTAGTGGCAACATTAATTATGTCGTTATTGCTTTGGGGTTTAGATTCAGTTCTTTTCTGGGTAGTAGGTTTAATAACTGGATTAAAAGTAGGTTAAGGTAGCGTTATGACTGAAGAAATTACAATTACAGATACGCCTGAAAAAAACAATAACCCTAAATTACGCTGGTATGTAGTACAAGCGTTCTCAGGTTATGAAGGCCGTGTTCAAAAGACATTGCTTGAGCATATTGGCATTCATGGTTTAGAAGAAAAGTTTGGTGAAATTTTAGTGCCAACTGAAGAAGTTATTGAAATGCGTGCTGGACAAAAGCGTAAAAGCGCACGTAAATTCTTCCCTGGTTATGTACTAGTTCATATGGAATTAGACGATGAATCATGGCATTTAGTTAAAAGTGTACCTCGTGTACTAGGCTTTATTGGCGGCACTAAAGAAAGACCTGCAGCTATTACTCAAAAAGAAGCTGATCGTATACTACAACGTCTTGAAGATACTGATAAGCCTAAACCTAAAACATTGTTTGAGCCAGGTGAAGTGGTACGCGTTATTGACGGTCCATTTGCTGACTTTAATGGTGTTGTTGAAGAGTTAGATTACGAGAAAAACCGTATTAAAGTATCAGTACTTATATTCGGTCGCTCAACACCTGTTGACTTAGAATTTGGTCAAGTCGAAAAAGGTTAATATTAGCTACTTCTAAGAAGCCAGAGTTTTTACTCTGGTTTTTTTATGGAAAAAATTTGATATCGAGGTTTTTATTTGTTGTTTCACTGAAATGTAATAGCAATTTGACTCATTAAGTCTCCGCTTGGTAAAAGTGAAATAGGCATAGTCTGGACAAATGCTATAATTTCCATTCGAAACTTTCCTTAAATCGACTTCTTTTATCGTTACTAAAACGTAATCGGTTGCCCGTTTCTTAGGGGGATTTTTTATCTCTGCTATCGCTTTGAGCACCACCCTACAACTCGTTTAATCGCTTTCGCTCTTTTTTTATACAAATATCATAACTGACCTTGCGCTTGCGCTACTTAATAATATATAATCCGCTGCCGATTTTATCTGATAAAGAGAGAATCGATTTTTTGTTAACGGGGAGCTGGTTTTAATTATCAGCGTTTGAACCCATACTAAAGGTATTAAAACCATGGCTAAAAAAGTCACAGCTTTAATCAAGCTACAAGTTGCTGCTGGTGCAGCAAACCCGTCACCACCAGTTGGTCCTGCACTAGGTCAACACGGTGTTAACATCATGGAATTCTGTAAAGCGTTTAACGCAAAAACAGATTCTTTGGAAAAAGGCGCTCCAGTTCCAGTAGTAATTACTGTATATGCTGATCGTTCTTTCACGTTTGAAACAAAAACTCCACCTGCTGCTTATTTACTTCTTAAAGCTGCTGGTGTTAAGAGTGGTTCTGGTCGCCCTAACACTGAAAAAGTTGGTACTGTTACTACAGCACAACTTGAAGAAATCGTTAAGGTAAAAGAAGCTGATCTTACTGCTGGTTCTATGGAAGCTGCAGTGCGTACCATTGCGGGTTCTGCTCGTTCAATGGGTTTAGTGGTAGAGGACTAATCAATGACTAAATTATCTAAACGCGCTCGTCTTATCCGTGAAAAAGTAGACGTATTAAAAGAATATGACATCGCTGAAGCTATCTCTTTATTAAAAGAACTAGCAACTGCTAACTTCCGTGAAAGCGTTGATGTTGCAGTTAACCTTGGCATTGATGCTCGTAAATCAGATCAAAACGTACGTGGCGCGACTGTATTACCTAACGGTACTGGTCGTGATGTTCGTGTTGCTGTATTTACACAAGGCGTAAACGCTGATAAAGCGAAAGAAGCCGGTGCAGACATCGTAGGTATGGAAGACTTAGCAGAACAAGTTAAAGCCGGTAATATGGATTTTGACGTTGTAATCGCTACTCCAGACGCTATGCGTGTTGTTGGTCAACTAGGTCAAATCTTAGGCCCACGTGGTTTAATGCCTAACCCTAAAGTTGGCACAGTGACTCCTGATGTTGTTACTGCTGTAAACAATGCTAAAGCGGGTCAAATCCGTTACCGCAATGACAAAAACGGTATCATCCATACTACTATTGGTAAGGCTGATTTCGAAGATGCTAAATTGCAGGAAAACCTTGAGTCATTATTGGAAGCGCTTAAAAAAGCAAAACCAGCTAATGCTAAAGGCCAGTACATTAAGAAAATTTCTGTTTCAACTACTATGGGTGCCGGCGTTGCCGTTAACCAAGCTAGCTTGACAGTATAGTTTTCTGTAAGGTGTCGAAAATCGATACTTTACAAGGGCGAAATTGTAGACTATAATTTCGCCCCTTAAATTTTGGTAGGTGTTGTCTAATTATTAGCATGTATTTGCTATAGACAACCCCGTCAAAGACCGTAGGAGCTGAGACGATTCTTCGTCGAAAGCTTAATATTTCCTACGTAGATGGTGATTACCCAGTATTTCCTAATTCTGGTCCTCGCCGTAACGGCCTAAGGTAATGTAATTAGCTTAGGGATAGTAAATACCGGTTTTTTTATTGCCGGTGAACCAGGAGTAAAGCCAATGGCTATCAATCTTGATGACAAAAAAGCAATTGTTGCTGAAGTTCAAGAAGCTGCCAATGGCGCTCAATCAGCTGTAGTCGCGGATTCACGCGGTGTTTCAGTTGAAGCAATTACTGTATTACGTAAGCAAGCACGTGAAAACGGCGTATGGATGAAAGTTATCCGTAACACGTTAGCACGTCGTGCATTACAAGGTACTGACTTTGAATGTGTTTCTGACACATTAGTTGGTCCATCATTAATTGCATTTTCAAACGAGCATCCAGGTGCAGCAGCACGTTTATTCACAGATTTCGCTAAAACTAACGAAAAATTTGAATTAAAAGCAGCAGCATTTGAAGGTAATGTAGTAGACGTAAACATGTTAGCTAAGCTACCAACTTACGACGAAGCAATTGCACGTTTAATGAGCGCTATGAAAGAAGCATCTGCAGGCAAACTTGTCCGCACTATTGCTGCAGTACGCGATCAGAAAGAGCAAGAAGCTGCTTAATAATTGTTTACCTCTGCTATTACTTAAACATAAGCAGAGCACAATTCGCACTTTTTGTATTTATAGTTATTTCAAACAGCCAAAGGCTGTTTATTAAAAAACAGGAAATTTAAAATGTCTATTTCTAAAGACGATATCCTAAACGCAGTTGCTGAAATGTCAGTAATGGACGTTGTTGCACTAATCGAAGCAATGGAAGAGAAGTTTGGCGTATCTGCTGCTGCTGCTGTTGCTGTTGCTGGCGGTGACGCTGGTGGTGCTGCTGAAGAACAAACTGAATTTGACGTAGTAATGACTAGCTTCGGTGAGAAGAAAGTTGCTGTAATCAAAGCAGTTCGTGGCGCTACAGGCCTTGGCTTGAAAGAAGCTAAAGACCTAGTTGAATCGGCTCCTAAAGCGATCAAAGAAGGCGTAGAAAAAGCTGAAGCTGAAGAGCTTAAGAAACTTCTTGAAGAAGCAGGTGCTTCTGTTGAGATCAAATAATCTGTTTTTAAACAGATTATTTGCCTGAAAAGGCAATGGCTGGTGATTTAAACGTCACCGGCCTTTTTGCGCTAAAGAAAGTGGTTTTTTTTTAAACCAAAACAGTGCATTATTTGATGCTTGATAAAAAAAGTATCACTGCAATATCCTGTCTTTTTAAAGGCAGATTCGGCCATAACCAGCAAGCTGAGGAACCCCATGGTTTACTCTTACTCTGAAAAGAAACGTATTCGTAAGGACTTTGGTAAAAGTGTTCAAGTAATGGATTATCCATTCTTGTTATCAATCCAACTCGAATCTTTCCGTAAGTTTATTGATATTGATCCAACAGGTGAAACAGGCCTAGAGGCTGCATTTCATTCTATTTTTCCAATTAAAGCTTATTCTGGTAGCTCAGAATTACAATTCGTAAGCTATCGTTTGGGCGAGCCGTTATTTGACGTTAAAGAATGTCAAATCCGCGGTATCACCTACTCTGCGCCATTACGCGTTAAATTACGCTTAGTCGTTTATGATAAAGAAGCGGCGGCAGGCACAGTAAAAGATATCAAAGAACAAGAAGTATACATGGGTGAAATACCATTAATGACTGACAACGGTACGTTTGTCATCAATGGTACAGAGCGTGTTATTGTTTCTCAATTACACCGTTCTCCAGGTGTGTTTTTCGATCATGATAAAGGGAAAACACATTCATCAGGTAAAGTGTTATATAACGCTCGCGTTATTCCTTACCGTGGTTCATGGTTAGATTTCGAATTCGATCCAAAAGATAACTTATTTGTTCGTATTGACCGTCGTCGTAAATTACCGGCGTCAATAATTTTGCGTGCTTTAGAGTACTCAACTGAAGAAATATTAGATATCTTCTACGATACAACAGATTTTACTATTAAAGGCGATAAGCTAGTAATGGATTTAATTCCAGAACGCTTACGTGGTGAAACGGCTACTTTCGACATAAAACTCCCTAAAGGTGATGTTTTAGTTGAGCAAGGTCGTCGTATTACTGCTCGTCATATTAGATCTTTAGAAAAAGCTAAACTTGAAAAGCTAGAAGTACCTGCTGAATATATTGTAGGCAAAGTACTTTCTAAAGCTTATATCGACAAATCTACGGGTGAAGTGATAGCTGAAGCTAATGCTGAAATCACTTTAGAAATGTTAGCTGAGTTAAGCCAAGCCGGACATAAAGTATTATCTACTTTATATATGAACGAATTTGATGTTGGTTCATACATGTCAGACACACTTCGTGTAGATAACTCAACAAATCGCTTAGAAGCGTTAGTTGAAATTTACCGTATGATGCGTCCAGGCGAGCCACCAACAAAAGACGCAGCAGATACGTTATTTAATAACTTATTCTTTGCACTAGAACGTTATGACCTTTCAACAGTTGGTCGTATGAAGTTCAACCGTCGTGTTGGTAATGCTGATGACGTTGGTACAGGCGTATTGTCGAAAGAAGATATCATTTCTGTAATGAAAACTTTAATCGGTATACGTGATGGTAAAGGCGAAGTTGATGATATCGATCACCTTGGTAACCGTCGTATCCGTTCTGTTGGTGAAATGGCAGAAAACCAATTCCGTGTTGGTCTAGTACGTGTTGAACGTGCTGTTCGTGAACGTTTAAGTCTAGGTGACTTAGATGCGATCATGCCACAAGATTTAATTAACGCTAAGCCGATTTCTGCTGCCGTTAAAGAATTCTTTGGCTCATCACAATTGTCACAATTTATGGATCAAAACAACCCGCTATCAGAAGTAACGCATAAGCGTCGTATTTCTGCTTTAGGTCCAGGTGGTTTGACTCGTGAACGTGCAGGTTTTGAAGTTCGTGATGTACATCCAACGCATTATGGTCGTGTTTGTCCAATTGAAACGCCAGAGGGTCCAAACATTGGTTTGATCAACTCGCTTTCATGTTACGCACGTACTAACGATTACGGTTTCTTAGAAACTCCATATCGTAAAATCGTTGATGGCTTGATCACGGATGATATAGATTATCTATCGGCAATCGAAGAAGGTAACTTCGTGATTGCACAGACAACTGCTGAAGTTGATGCAGATGGTAAATTAGTTGAAGGCTTAGTTGCTTGTCGTCATAAAAACGAATTTACGCTAATGTCTGCTGAACAAGTTCAGTATATGGATGTATCTCCACAACAAATCGTTTCAGTTGCGGCATCTTTGATTCCGTTCCTAGAACACGATGATGCTAACCGTGCCTTGATGGGCTCGAACATGCAACGTCAAGCTGTTCCAACATTAAAAGTGGATAAACCGCTTGTTGGTACAGGTATGGAAAAAATTGTTGCTGTTGATTCTGGTGTAACAGTGGTTGCTAAGCGTGGCGGTGTTGTTGCTTACGTAGATGCATCACGTATCGTAGTTAAAGTTAATGAAAATGAAATGCATGCTGGTGAAGCCGGTATTGATATTTATAACTTAACTAAATACACCCGTTCAAACCAAAACACATGTATTAACCAACGTCCATTGTGTCGTATGGCTGAGCCTGTTGTTCGTGGTGATGTTTTAGCTGATGGTCCTTCTACCGATATGGGTGAATTGGCACTTGGTCAAAACATGCGTATCGCGTTTATGCCTTGGAATGGTTACAACTTCGAAGATTCAATGTTGTTATCTGAGCGTGTAGCTACTGAAGATCGTTTCACTACGATTCATATTCAAGAACTAACGTGTATCGCTCGTGATACTAAACTTGGTAGTGAAGAAATCACTGCTGATATTCCAAATGTTGGTGAGTCTGCGTTATCTAAATTAGATGAAGCAGGTGTTGTTTACATTGGTGCTGAAGTTAACGGTGGCGACATCTTAGTGGGTAAAGTTACTCCTAAAGGTGAAACACAATTAACACCAGAAGAAAAACTTTTACGAGCAATCTTTGGTGAAAAAGCCGCTGACGTTAAGGACAGTTCTTTACGTGTTCCTAATTCAGTGTCTGGTACTATCATCGATGTACAAATCTTCACCCGTGATGGTGTAGAAAAAGATGCGCGTGCTGTTGAAATCGAAGAAATGCAACTTAAACAAGTTAAGAAAGACTTGGGTGATGAGTTTAGTATTCTTGAAGATGGCATTTACGCTCGTGCGAAGAAATTATTGTTAGCCTCAGGTTTGAATGAATCTGATCTAAACAGTATGTCTCGTGACAAATGGTTAGTGCAAAACTTAAGCGACGAAGGTCAACAATCTGAGCTTGAGCAAATCGCTGAACAATACGACAACATTAAAGCTGACTTTGATAAGAAATATGAAGTTAAGCGTCGTAAGATCACACAAGGTGCTGATTTAGCGCCAGGCGTATTGAAAATAGTTAAAGTACATTTAGCCGTTAAACGTCGTATCCAGCCAGGTGATAAAATGGCCGGTCGTCATGGTAACAAAGGTGTTATTTCAAACGTAGTACCTGTTGAAGACATGCCTTACGATGAGCACGGTGTTCCAGTTGATGTAGTACTTAACCCGTTGGGTGTACCATCACGAATGAACATTGGTCAGATCCTAGAAACGCATTTAGGTATGGCTGCACGTGGTATTGGTGAGAAAATTAACCGTATGTTGGAAGCTCAACAAGAAATTCATAAATTACGTGAATTCTTAAAAGAAGTTTACAACTTAGGTGAATCTCGCCAAGAAGTTGATATTGATTCATTCTCGGATGATGAAATTATGCGTTTAGCAGGCAACTTACGTGCAGGTCTTCCAATTGCTACACCAGTATTTGATGGTGCAAGTGAACGTGAGATTAAAGACTTATTCAAACTTGCTGATATGCCTGAAAGTGGTCAATTTACGCTTACTGATGGCCGTACTGGTCGTAACTTTGAGCGTCCAGTGACTGTTGGTTACATGTACATGTTGAAACTGAACCATTTAGTTGATGACAAAATGCATGCGCGTTCTACTGGTTCATACAGTCTAGTAACGCAACAACCTCTTGGTGGTAAAGCACAGTTTGGTGGTCAGCGTTTCGGTGAGATGGAAGTATGGGCACTTGAAGCTTACGGTGCCGCTTATACCTTGCAAGAAATGCTTACGGTTAAATCAGATGATGTTAACGGTCGTACTAAGATGTATAAAAACTTAGTTGACGGTGATCATCGTATGGAACCGGGCATCCCTGAATCATTCAACGTATTGTTGAAAGAAATTCGTTCGTTGGGTATCAACATCGAATTAGATCAGGACTAGGCTACGACAGCTACATTGCTGACTTCTAGCTAACGCTCTAAGTCAGTACATGGAGAGAACAGATTACTGTTCTCTCCGGTATTTAACTCCGACAGGAGATAGTGTGTGAAAGATTTACTTAAGTTTCTTAAGCAACAAAATCAAACAGAAGAGTTCGATGGTATTCGCATCGGACTAGCTTCACCTGACATGATACGTTCATGGTCTTTTGGTGAGGTAAAGAAACCTGAGACGATTAACTATCGTACTTTTAAGCCGGAACGTGATGGTTTGTTCTGTGCGCGTATATTTGGCCCAGTAAAAGACTACGAATGTCTTTGTGGCAAGTACAAACGTCTTAAGCATCGTGGTGTAATTTGTGAAAAATGTGGCGTTGAAGTTACATTAACAAAAGTTCGTCGTGACCGTATGGGTCATATCGAATTAGCAAGCCCAGTTGCTCATATTTGGTTTTTAAAGTCATTGCCATCACGTATCGGTCTATTATTAGACATGACATTACGTGATATTGAGCGTGTGCTTTATTTTGAATCTTATGTTGTTACCGAACCAGGTATGACGACATTAGAGAAAAGCCAAATCTTAACCGAAGAAGAATATCTTGATGCGTTAGAAGAGCACGGTGACGAATTTGACGCCCTAATGGGTGCTGAAGCGGTACTTGCGCTATTACAACAAATCGACCTTGACGGTGAAGTAGCGCAAATGCGTGAAGAATTACCTGAAATCGGTTCAGAAACAAAACGTAAGAAAATCACTAAACGTTTAAAACTAATGGAAGCATTCGCAGCATCAGGTAATAAGCCTGAGTGGATGATCATGAACGTTTTACCAATTTTACCACCAGACTTACGTCCGTTGGTTCCTTTGGATGGTGGCCGTTTTGCAACGTCTGACTTAAACGATTTATACCGTCGAGTTATTAACCGTAACAACCGTTTAAAACGTCTTCTTGACCTAGTAGCACCAGATATCATCGTACGTAACGAAAAGCGTATGTTGCAAGAATCTGTTGATGCATTACTAGATAATGGTCGTCGTGGTCGCGCAATTACCGGTTCTAACAAACGTCCTCTTAAATCACTTGCCGATATGATCAAAGGTAAGCAAGGTCGTTTCCGTCAGAACTTACTAGGTAAACGTGTAGATTACTCTGGTCGTTCTGTAATTACTGTTGGTCCAACATTACGTTTGCATCAATGTGGTTTACCGAAAAAAATGGCACTTGAGTTATTCAAACCATTTATTTACGGTAAATTAGAAGCGCGTGGTTTAGCCACAACAATCAAAGCTGCTAAGAAATTAGTAGAGCGTGAAGGCGCTGAAGTTTGGGATGTACTTGACGAAGTAATTCGTGAACATCCGGTTATGCTTAACCGTGCACCAACACTTCATAGATTGGGTATCCAAGCGTTTGAACCTGTATTGATTGAAGGTAAAGCGATTCATTTGCATCCATTAGTTTGTGCGGCATATAACGCCGATTTCGATGGTGACCAAATGGCGGTACACGTACCGTTGACAATCGAAGCACAAATGGAAGCACGTACGTTGATGATGTCAACGAACAACGTACTTTCTCCAGCTAACGGTGATCCAATCATCGTACCATCACAGGATGTTGTATTAGGTTTATATTACCTAACACGTGATCGTGTAAATGGTTTAGGTGAAGGTATGGTATTTACCGACATCAAAGAAGCTGAAAAAGCTTACCGTACTGGTTTTGCTGAGCTACATGCTCGCGTTAAAATTCGTATTACTGAACATGTACGTAATGCTGAAGGTGTTTTTGAGCCAGTTACTAAGCTTCGCGATACTACCGTTGGTCGTGCAATCTTATGGCAAGTATGTCCAGACGGCATGCCTTACGATCTTATTGATCAGCCATTAGGTAAAAAACCAATTTCAAAACTGATTAACCATGCGTACCGTAACTTAGGTCTTAAAGATACTGTTATCTTTGCTGACCAAATTATGTACACAGGTTTCCACTACGCGATGATCGCGGGTGCTTCAGTTGGTATCGACGATATGGTAATTCCAGCAGCGAAATACACCATCATCGAAGATTCAGAAGAAGAAGTTAAAGAAATTCAAACTCAGTTCGAGCAAGGTCTTGTAACTCAGGGTGAGAAATACAACAAAGTTATTGATATTTGGTCTTCTGCCAACGAGAAAATCTCGAAAGCGATGATGGACAACTTATCAAAAGAAACTGTGATTAACGCTAAAGGTGAGCCAGAAGAGCAAGACTCTTTCAACTCAATCTACATGATGGCGGATTCTGGTGCTCGTGGTAGTGCCGCTCAGATACGTCAGCTTGCAGGTATGCGTGGTTTGATGGCTAAACCAGATGGTTCAATCATCGAAACACCAATCACCGCTAACTTCCGTGAAGGTTTGAACGTATTACAATACTTCATCTCTACTCATGGTGCGCGTAAAGGTTTGGCTGATACGGCATTGAAAACAGCTAACTCGGGTTACCTAACTCGTCGTTTAGTTGATGTTGCACAAGATTTGGTTGTTACTGAACATGATTGTGGAACATTAGACGGTTTACAAATGACACCATTGATTGAAGGTGGTGATGTTGTTGAGCCGTTACGTGAACGTGTTCTTGGTCGTGTTGTAGCAGAAGATGTTGTTAAACCAGGTACTGATGAAGTGTTATTACCTCGTAATACACTTATTGATGAAGCTTTATGTGATTTCATTGAAGAAAACTCAATTGATCAAATGAAAGTTCGTTCAATCATTACTTGTCAAACAGATTTTGGTATTTGTGCTCATTGTTACGGCCGTGATTTGGCTCGTGGTCATATGATCAACCAAGGTGAAGCGATTGGTGTTGTGGCAGCACAATCTATCGGTGAACCTGGTACTCAGTTAACCATGCGTACGTTCCACATTGGTGGTGCTGCATCGCGTGCATCAGCAGAGAACAATGTACAAGTTAAGAACACTGGTACACTTAAATTACAAAATGCTAAATTTGTAACTAACCCTGAAGATAACTTAGTAATTACTTCACGTTCATCTGAACTGACAGTAATTGATGAGCTTGGTCGTGAGAAAGAGCGTTATAAAGTTCCTTACGGTACCATTCTTAATAAGAAAGATGGCGAAGCAATCAAATCTGGCGACATCATCGCTAACTGGGATCCGCATACGCATCCAATTATCACTGAGGTTGGTGGTAAGGTTCAATTCGTTGAACTTATCGATGGTGTAACTATGGTTCGTCAAACTGATGAACTTACTGGTTTATCAAGCATCGTAGTTACAGAAGCTGGTCAACGTAACACTGCAGGTAAAGAAATGCGCCCAGCGGTTAAGTTAGTTGATGCTAAAGGCAATGACGTAATGATAGCTGGTACAGAAATACCGGCACAATACTTCTTACCTGGTAACGCGATTATTAATCTTGAAGATGGTGCAGAAGTTGGTATTGGTGATGCGCTAGCACGTATCCCACAAGCATCGTCAAAAACTCGTGATATTACCGGTGGTCTTCCACGTGTAGCAGATTTATTTGAAGCGCGTAAGCCTAAGCTTCCAGCTATTTTAGCTGAGAAGACAGGTATTATTGCTTTCGGTAAAGAAACTAAAGGTAAAGTGCGTTTACTTATCACTCAACCAAGTGGTGATGTATACGAAGAGATGATCCCTAAAATGCGTCAACTAAACGTGTTTGAAGGTGAATCTGTACTTAAAGGTGAAGTTATTGCCGATGGTCCAGAATCTCCACATGATATCTTGCGTTTACGTGGTGTTGCACCAGTAGCTAACTACATTGTTAACGAAGTACAAGAAGTATACCGTTTACAAGGTGTTAAGATTAACGATAAGCACATTGAAGTTATCGTGCGTCAAATGATCCGCAAATGTGAGATTTTAGACGCCGGTGATAGTAACTTCCTTAAAGGTGAAATCCTAGAAGTTGCCCGTGTGAATATCTCTAATCGTGAGTTAGAAGCTGAAGGCAAACAACCAGCTGAATACGAAATGCAAATGATGGGTATTACTAAAGCATCATTAGCAACTGAGTCATTCATCTCGGCAGCATCTTTCCAAGAAACGACGCGTGTACTTACTGAAGCAGCAGTAGCTGGTAAGAAAGACAAACTTCGTGGCTTGAAAGAAAATGTTATTGTTGGTCGCTTAATCCCAGCCGGTACAGGTTACTCTTATCATCAAGAACGCGCGCGTGCTAAAAACGCCGTTCCTGTTGAAGAAGTTACAGTATCAGCTGACGACGCAGCGCAAGCACTAACAGATGCTTTGAACGCAGATTTATCTTAGTATTGATAAATCGGTTAAGAGCAATGTTTAACCTGTCTATTGCGAGTAAAGCTTGACAGGTTAAAGCTTGACCTATAGAATTCCGCGACCCTATATTCCGTACATTTGTGTATTGGATATAAGGTCGCGGATTTTCACGTTTATAAGGGTGTAAATTTCCCCATTGATTGGAATTTACACAAATTTAACTAATCGGGAGCTATTTAATGGCAACTATTAACCAATTAGTACGTAAACCACGTGTAAGACAAGTAACTAAAAGTAACGTACCAGCGTTACAAGCTTGTCCACAACGTCGTGGCGTATGTACTCGTGTGTATACAACTACACCAAAAAAACCTAACTCAGCATTACGTAAAGTTGCTCGTGTTCGTTTAACTAACGGCTTCGAAGTTACTTCATACATCGGTGGTGAAGGTCACAACTTACAAGAGCATAGCGTTATCTTGATTCGTGGTGGTCGTGTTAAAGATTTACCGGGTGTGCGTTATCACACCGTTCGTGGCGCACTAGATTGTTCTGGCGTAAGCGATAGAAGACAAGGCCGTTCTAAATACGGTGCTAAACGACCTAAATCTTAAGTTTCCCTTTCTGTACTTATCAAAAGATAAGTAAAAAGAATAGAAACGTTAAGTAAGGCCAAATAACATATTACATTTTGGGTTTATCCTGAATATAACGGAGAATTAAGATGCCAAGAAGACGCGTCGTAGGGCAACGTAAAATATTGCCAGATCCTAAGTTCCACAACGAACTTTTAGCAAAATTCATCAACATCCTTATGGTTGATGGTAAAAAATCTACTGCAGAAAAAATTGTTTACGGTGCATTAGACATTTTAACTGAGAAGAATACTGAGAAATCTCATCTTGAGTTATTCGAAACAGCGTTAGACAACATCCGCCCACAAGTGGAAGTAAAGTCTCGTCGTGTTGGTGGTTCTACTTACCAAGTTCCAGTTGAAGTTCGTCCTGTGCGTCGTAATGCACTAGCCATGCGTTGGTTAGTTGAAGCAGCTCGTAAACGTGGTGAAAAATCAATGGCTCAGCGCCTAGCTAACGAAATGTTAGATGCGTCTGACAGCAAAGGTTCAGCGGTTAAGAAACGTGAAGACGTTCACCGTATGGCTGAAGCTAACAAAGCATTCGCTCACTACCGTTGGTAGAAACTATAAACTAGCATCAATTGTTAGTTTACTAGTTAGAAGTGTAATGCCGTGGTTATCATCGAGTGTCAATGTTGATACAAAGTGATAGCCACAACTGTTTTATAATCTGAGGTAAACCTCAGAAAGAGGAAGTAATTGTGGCACGTATAACCCCTATTGAGCGTTACCGTAACATTGGTATTTGTGCTCATGTCGATGCCGGTAAAACGACAACAACAGAAAGGGTACTTTTCTATACTGGTCTTTCACATAAGATCGGTGAAGTTCATGATGGCGCAGCCACTATGGATTGGATGGAGCAAGAGCAAGAGCGTGGTATAACCATAACCTCTGCAGCTACAACTTGTTTCTGGAAAGGGATGGAAGCACAATTTGAAGATCACCATATCAACATTATTGATACCCCTGGTCACGTAGATTTTACGATTGAAGTAGAACGTTCATTACGTGTATTAGACGGTGCAGTATTAGTATTGTGTGCATCTTCAGGAGTTCAACCACAAACAGAAACTGTTTGGCGTCAAATGGAGAGATACTCTGTTCCACGTTTAGTTTTTGTTAATAAGATGGACCGCACTGGTGCAGACTTCTTAGCTGTTGTTGAGCAACTTAACTCTCGCTTAAAAGCAAATGCAGTCCCAATTCATTTAGCAATTGGCGCTGAAGATGACTTTTCTGGTGTTATCGACTTAATAAAGATGAAAGCCATTAACTGGAACGAAAGTGACCAGGGTATGACCTTCACCTATGAAGATATCCCAGCAGATATGCAAGAAGATGCCGATCATTGGCATGAAAACCTTGTTTCTGAAGCTGCAGAAGCCTCTGAAGAATTAATGGATAAATACCTTGAAGAAGGTGATTTATCTGAAGCAGAAATAAAATCTGCGCTACGTACCCGTACGCTAAACAATGAAATAGTTCTTTGTTCTTGTGGCTCTGCTTTCAAAAACAAAGGCGTACAAGCAGTACTTGATGCTGTCATAGAATTTTTACCTTCGCCAACAGATGTTGACGCGATAAAAGGTATTAATAATGACAAAAACGAAACTGAAGGTTCACGCGAAGCTGATGATAAAGCACCATTTGCTGCTTTAGCATTCAAAGTCGCGACTGACCCTTTTGTCGGTACGTTAACGTTCTTTCGCGTTTACTCAGGAGTGGTAAAAACTGGCGACAGTATATACAATCCTGTTAAAGGCAAAAAAGAGCGTTTAGGTCGTATTGTGCAAATGCATGCAAATGACCGGAAGGAAATAAAAGAAGTTCGAGCGGGTGATATAGCTGCGGCTATTGGCCTCAAAGATGTTACTACTGGTGACACATTGTGTGATGTAAATCATGCTATAACGCTTGAACGAATGGAATTTCCTGAACCTGTAATTTCTGTAGCAGTTGAGCCAAAAACTGTCGCTGCCCAAGAGAAAATGGCAATAGCGTTAGGTAAATTGGCCGCAGAAGATCCGTCATTCAGAGTTGTTTCTGATGAAGAAACGGGTCAAACCATCATTTCAGGTATGGGGGAATTACACCTCGATATTTTAGTTGAACGCATGAAACGTGAGTTTGGTGTTGAATGTAATGTCGGTAATCCACAAGTGGCTTATCGAGAAACTATTCGCTCAACTGTTGAAGTGGAAGGTAAATTTGTTCGTCAATCAGGTGGTCGTGGTCAATTTGGTCATGTTTGGTTGAAATTGGAGCCCTTACCAGAAGGTGAAGGCTTCGAGTTTGTTAACGAAATTGTTGGTGGTACAATTCCAAAAGAATTTATCCCATCAGTTGAAAAAGGCTGTAAAGAGCAGATGGACAGTGGTGTTTTAGCGGGTTACCCGTTATTAGACATCAAAGTCACGCTTTATGACGGATCTTTTCATGACGTTGACTCAAACGAAATGGCGTTTAAAGTCGCTGCATCAATAGGTTTTAGACAGGGGGTGCTACAAGCATCACCAGTAATACTAGAGCCAATGATGAAAGTTGAAGTTATTACGCCAGAAGCAAACATGGGTGATGTTGTGGGCGATTTAAATCGTCGTCGCGGCATGATCGATGGCATGGACGAAGGTCCAGCTGGTTCTAAGGTAGTGAATGCACTTGTGCCGCTATCTGAAATGTTTGGTTACGCTACGGCATTACGTAGTGCAACTCAAGGTCGAGCATCATATTCGATGGAGTTTCAGCAATATAGCGAAGCCCCAAAAATTGTTGCCGACAAAATAATTGAATCTTAGTAAGGCTTTTTGAAAGTCTGGCTCGGTCTTATGGCCGGGCTTTTAATAAACTTTAAGGTAATTGAAAAATGGCTAAAGCAAAATTTGAACGTAATAAACCGCACGTTAACGTTGGTACTATTGGACACGTTGATCACGGTAAAACAACTTTAACAGCTGCTATCTCTGCAGTATTAACTAAAGTTCACGGTGGTGAAGTTAAAGATTTCGCACAAATCGATAATGCTCCTGAAGAGCGTGAGCGTGGTATTACAATCAATACTTCTCACATCGAGTACGATACTGCAATCCGTCACTACGCCCACGTAGATTGTCCTGGCCATGCTGATTACA